>JAXDPV010000243.1:0-44756 GCA_034668185.1 Actinomycetota bacterium | reverse complement strand
GAGGTTGTCACAGGTTGGAATTACATTGATGTTGTACCGAGGAGGCGCGCCGTTTGCTGCCTCCGACTCGCGGGCGAGAGCCCGCCTCCGAAGCCCACATCCGCCGTCGGTCTGAACGATCGAATGCGCGGACCTGCAGCACCGGAGGTTGCGTGATGCCAACCGCCCGTCCGTGTCGTACCTCGCTGGCAAGGAGCACGACGTGAGCGCCCACGACGACGAAAGGAGTAACGACGTATTGCGCGCCCGCAGGATCGAGTTGATCGATGCCGAGGGACGACCCCGCTTGCTGCTCGGAGACCTGGGCCGATGGCCCGGGGGCGGCGAGCTGATCGGCGTGTCGTTGCGCGACGAACACGGCCACGAGCGCTTGCTGCTCGGCCTCGACGCCTTGGGGCCGTCGCTGGCGTTCGTGGAGGAGGGCAACGTGGTGCTGCACCTCGCGGTCGACGACGCCGCTCCTGGCGGTGGGGCCAGCCTCAGCGTGGCCGACAACCAGGGCCGGCCGCTGGCCCGGTTGTGGCTCGACCACGGCGAGCTCCGCATCCAGACCGACGCACCGCCGGGGCCCGGCTAGCCCACAGTCAAGTCCCAGCACGACCTGGGACGCTGGCCGTCATGGCCGTCAAGAAGACGCTCGGGTGGGTGGTGGCCGCGCTTGGCGCGCTGGTCGTGCTCGCCGTCGGCGGGACGTGGGTCTACATCAACGTGCTCAGGGCCGACGCCCCCGCGCCCCTCACCATCGACGCCGGCGCCGCCCCGGCCACGACGAAGGCCGACGGCACCTGGTCGGTCGCGCCCGGCAGCCAAGCGGGCTACCGGGTCAAGGAGATCCTCTTCGGCCAGAGCGCCACCGCGGTCGGCCGCACCACCAAGGTGACGGGCTCGTTCACCGTCACCGGCACCACCGTCACCAAGGGCGGCTTCAGCGTCGACATGGCCTCGGTGGCCAGCGACGAGTCGCGCCGAGACGGCCAGTTCGCCGGCCGCATCATGGACGTCGCCACCTTCCCGACGGCGACGTTCGAGCTCACCGCGCCCATCCAGCTCGGCACCACCACCCCGACCACGGCCAAGGCCACCGGCAAGCTCACCCTCCGGGGCACGACCAAGCAGGTCACCGTCGACCTCACCGTCAAGGTCGGCACCGACGGCAGCACCGCCGAGATCGCCGGCACCTTCCCGATCGTCTTCGCCCAGTGGGGCATCCCCAACCCGACCAACGGCCCGGCCCAGACCGAGGACAACGGGGTGATGGAGTTCCTGCTGGCGGTCCACCGGGGCTAGGCCCGGGTGGCGTCGGCCCCACCGGTGCGCTCGTAGACGTCGGCCTCGAACTGCTCGAGCAGGTCCTTGCACCGGACCAGCCAGGCGTCGACCGTCTCGGCGCCGGCGGCCCCGAACCAATCGCGGGCCCCCACCCGTTCGCGCCACCGTTTGATCTTCTCGAGGTCCTGGCGGATCTCCTCGGCCTCCTCGAAGGTGTAGTTGCCGCGGAAGCGTTCGAACTCGATCTCCTTGGTGAACTTGGCCTCGCACTCCCGGACGATCTCGGCGTACTCCTTGCCCGACAACTCGCGGAAGCCGTCGATGAGGTCCTTCTCCTGGGCCTCGCCGACGTCGTCGACCTCGAAGTAGTACGACGTGCCGCCCAGGCCCTCGATGCGATGGCGCACGGCGAGCAGCGCCGCCACCGTGTCCGGCCGGGCCGGGAGGATGCACACCGCCTGCTGGAGGTAGAGGCCGCCGAGCCGTTTGAGCTCCCGCCACACGGCGACGCGCGCCCGCGACGGTTCGCTCGGGACCTTGTAGACGAGGATGAGCCAGCCCATGGTGGAGAGTCCACGTTGGGCGCGGCAATTGCTTACAGGCGACCCTCGGCGGTCACCCCTGCAGTTCGGGCTTCAGGGCGATGACGTTGAAGGCGGCGCCGGTGGGATCGGCCAGGACGGCGAAGCGCCCGGGCTGGATGTCCATCGGGGGCATGATCAGCGACCCGCCCAGTTCGGTGGCCTTGGCCGCGGCGGCGTCGGCGTCTTCCACCGTGAAGTACACCGCCCAATGGGGCGGGACCTCGGCCGGCATCTCGGCCGGCTTGGCCATCATGCCGCCGACCGAGCGGCCGCCGACCTTCCACTCGGTGTAGGCCGACGGACCCTCGCCTGCGGTCTCCGCGCCCCAGCCGAACACCTGGCTGTAGAACGACTTGGAGGCGTCGACGTCGGTGGTGAGTAGCTCGCTCCACGAGTACGTGCCGGGCTCGTTGACGATGCCCGCGCCCGCCATCTCCCCCGGTTGCCACACCGAGAGGAACGCACCCTGCGGGTCCTGGAACACGCCCATGTGACCCTGGCCCATGACGTCGAAGGGCTCGACGACGACGGTGCCGCCGTTGCCGGCGACCTTGCTCATCGCATCCTTGGCGTCGTCGACGCTGACGTAGGTGGCCCACACCGGCGGGCCGGGATTCTGGGCCGGGCCCAAACCGGCGACGGCCTTGCCCCGGAGGGTGGCCAGGCGGTAGCCGCCGGCCTCGGGCGGACCCTCTTGGTACTCCCACCCGAACAGGCCTTGGTAGAACGCCGCCGCGGCCTCGGGGTCGGGACTGCCGAGGTCGATCCACGAAGGCACGCCGTTGTCGTAACGCTCGACTTCCATGGCAGATTGCCTATCGCACGAGCATCTAAAAGGAAAGACCTTCATGTCCCCGGTCGACGCGGTGTTGCTGTTCCTCGCCGGCTTCGGCGCGGGAGCGGTCAACGCCGTGGCCGGGGGCGGGTCGCTGCTCTCGTTCCCGACGCTGATCGCAACCGGCCTGCCGGCGTTGACGGCCAACGTCACCAATACCGTGTCGATCTGGCCCGGATACGTGAGCGGCACGTTGGCCTTCCGGCCCGAGCTCGAGGGCCAGGGCGCTCGGGTGCGCAGCCTGGGCGCCACGTGCGTGGTCGGCGCCGCCGGTGGCGCCGCGCTGTTGCTACTCCTCCCCGGCCGGGTCTTCCGTGAGATCGTGCCGTGGCTGGTGTTGCTGTCGTCGTTGTTACTCGCCGCGCAACCCCGTATCGCCGCCTGGCTGCGCCGGCGTGACGACGAGTCCAAGGGGCACCGGTCGGTGTCGCTCCACGTGGCCGTGCTGTTGGCCGCGGCCTACGGCGCCTACTTCGGCGGCGGGCTCGGCGTGATCCTGCTCGCCGTCCTCGGCGTGTTCCTCGACGACGAACTCCATCGGATCAACGGCCTCAAGAGCGCGCTCTCGCTGGTCGTCAACACCGTGGCCCTGGTCGCCTTCGTCACCTTCGGCCCGGTCTCGTGGCCCGCCTTCGCCGTCCTCGCCCCTTCGAGCTTCCTCGGCGGCACCGCCGGCGCCCGCCTCGCCCGCCGCCTCGACGCCACCATCCTGCGCGCGGTCATCGTCGCCCTCGGCCTCGCCGTCGCCGCCATCCTCCTCGTCCGCTGACCAACGCCGCCGCCCGCCGCCCGCCGCCCCGCCCGCGGCCCGCCGGTTTCATCGGTCACTTTTGGTCGCCAAAACGCGCCGAACGGTCACTTTTGGTCGCCAAAAGTGACCGACAAACGTGGGGTCAGACGGTCGCGGTCGCGGGCTGGCGGACGTAGCGGCGGAGGAACAACAGCATCTCGGCGGCGTTCTGGCGGCCGAACTCGGGCTGGAGGTCGAAGGCGTGGGGCTGCTCGGCGTAGATGTGGAGATCGACGGGAACGCCGGCCTCCATCAACGCCTCGTACATGCGGATGCTGGCCTGGACGGGCACCAGGGCATCGGCCGTCCCGTGGATCAAGAGCGTCGGCGGCAACCCGGGCCGCACGTGGGTCAACGGTGAGGCCGCGGCCGCGGCGACGGTGTCGTCGGCCGAGCCCTCGTCGATGACCAACCACGGCACGCCGGCCGGGTGGTACTCGCCGGCGGTCAGCAGCACCGGCGGGTACACGGCCAGCACGGCGCACACGTCGGTCGAGACGCCGGGCGTCCCGCACGAGCCTTCGAACGCGGGATCGCCGGCGGTCATGGCCGCCAGCAGGGCCAAGTGGGCGCCGGCCGAGTTGCCCTCGATGGCGATGCGATCGGGGTCGATGCCCAACGACTCGGCATTGGCCCGGGTCCAGCGAATGGCGGCCTTCACGTCGTGGATCGCCGCCGGCCACGGCGACTCGGTGACCAACCGGTATTCGGGCGCGATGCACACGTAGCCCTCACGACCGATCAAGAACCCGTACCCCCGGAGCTGGGTCCGGTCGCCGGTGCGCCACGCGCCCCCGTGGACCAGGATCACCGCCGGCGCATTGCGGACCTCGCCGGGCGGCACGTAGACGTCGCACCGCAACTCACGGCCGCCCTCCCCGACCCCGTAGACGACGTTCTCCCGGACGGTCACACGCGGCTTGTCGAAGGACATCCCCGCATCCTACGGCCGGTCGACCAGCGCGAGCACGGCGAGGTAATGGAGGAAGGCGGCCACGACCACGAACGTGTGGAAGATCTCGTGATAGCCGAACCACGACGGCCAGGGATTCGGCCGCTTGGTCGCATAGGCCACCGCCCCCACGGTGTAGAGCACGCCCCCACCGAGCACGAGCCCGAACACGCCCCCACCCACCGCACGGGCGATGGTCGGCAGGGCCAGCACCGCCACCCAACCCACGCCGATGTAGACGGCCGCGACCAACCACGGCGGCGCCTGCAGCCACAACATGCGGATGGCGATGCCGACGACCGCCCCCACCCACACCACCGCCAGCACCACCGTGCGCGCCCGGCCCGACGACGACGCCAACCCGAGACCGATCACCGGCGTATACGTGCCGGCGATGGCCAGCAGGATCGTCGAATGGTCGAGGCGCCGGAAGCGAAGCCGCCATGCCGGCGACCACCGCCCCCGGTGGTACAGCGCGCTCACGCCGAGCATGGCCAGCAGGCAGAACGAATAGACCACGACGGCGAACCGGGGGCCACCGCCCGAGGCCCGCACCACCAGCACGGCCAGCAACGGGAGGAACGCGAAGAACGCGACCTGGTGGAACACGCCCCGCAACTTGGGCTTCGTCGTGGTGGCAGCGTCCACCCCGAGAACCTACCGTCGGAGGCCGTGGGCAAGCTGGTGGTCGTCACGAACCAAGCCCACGACCACCACGACACCGGCCGCCACCCCGAGCGCCCGGCCCGCCTCCAAGCCGCGCTCGACGGACTGCGCCGGGCCGCGGGCGACGACGGGCTCGTCCCGATCGAGTCGCGACCGGCCACCGCCGAAGAGCTCGCCACCGTCCACGACCCGGCCTACCTCGGACGGCTCGAGGCGTTCTGCGCCGACGGCGGCGGCCTCGTCGACCACGCACCCACGCCGGTGTCGCCAGGATCGTGGTCGACCGCCCTGCGAGCCGCCGGCGCCGGCCTCCAAGCCATCGAGGCCCTCGACGACGCAACCGACGGCACGACCGCCGGATTCGTCGTCGTCCGCCCGCCGGGCCACCACGCCCTCCCGGAGCATGGCATGGGCTTCTGCCTCTTCAACAACATCGCCGTCGCCGCCACCCGCCTGGCCGACCGGGGCGAACGCGTCCTCATCTTCGACTGGGACGTCCACCACGGCAACGGCACCCAAGCCGCCTTCTGGGGCGACCCGCGCGTGCTCTTCATCTCGTTCCACCAAACCGGCCTCTACCCGGGCTCGGGCGCGGCCCACGAGAACAACGCCACCACCATCAACGTGCCGTTCGCGCCCGCAAGCAACGGCCGCGACTACCTCCAAGCCTTCGAAGACAAGGCCGCGCCCGCCATCGAGGCCTTCGCCCCCACGTGGGTATTGGTGTCGGCCGGCTTCGACGCCCATCGCGACGACCGCATCTCCGACATCCAACTGACCGACACCGACTTCGCCGCCCTCACCAGGAACCTCGGGGCCGAGCGCCGGATCTTCTTCCTCGAAGGCGGCTACGACCTCGACGCCGTGCGCGACTCCATGCAGGCCGTCGCCAGCGCCGTCCTCGAGTAGCGACTAGAGGAAGAGGTCGGCGTCGGGGTCGAACGGCTGCGGTGGCCGCTTCTCCAAGAGCTGCCCCGACATCTCGGCGATGAACCAGCGCCGGAGCTTGGCCACTACGGGGTCGGCCGGGGCGATCAGCATCTCGTCACGACCGGCGAGGTCTTCGGCCCGCTCGAACAAGTCGACGTAGTCGGCCGCCGGCCCCACCACGCTCGGCGAGTACCGCCCGGCCAGGTCGATCACGACCTCGCCGGCAACCGCGGCCACCCCGACCTCGCGGCGGAAACCCTCGCGCTGCACGTTGAAGTACTGGCGGGAGCGTTCGATGACGTCGAGCAGCTCGGGGCTGGGGTCGATCTCGCCGGCGAGGTCGGCGGTGAAGGCCAGCAGCGCGAGCTCGCGCAGCACGCCGTCGTTCTGCTCCTGCAAGCGCAGGTACACGTCGACGGGCACGGCGAGGAACCGCACCGTCTGCGCATCGGGCGCGTCGACGTGCTCGGGTGCGGCCATGTGGCTCAGCGGGTCGGGGCGATCGGCGGTGTCGTCTGCCGCCCGGAGCTCGCACCACACCAACTTGCCGACCCTCGACGTGGCCACCGGCGCGGCCTCGATCCCCCACCGCGACGCCAACCGCGCCACCAGGCCCAACCCCCGCCCGGTCGAGGCGTCGGGTTCGTACTCGCGCAGGCTCGGCGGCACCGGGCTCTCGTCCCCGACCTCGACCCGGACCGCCACCGTGGGATCGACCCGCACCGACAGCCGAACCCGCACCGGGCCCCCGGCGTGGAGGACGGCGTTGGCCACCAGCTCGGAGGTGGCCAGGACGACGTCGGCGGCCAGTTCGTCGTCGATGCTGGCCTCGGCGAGGACGTCGCGTGCGAGCCGGCGTGCGGCCGCGACGCTGGCGGGCTGGGCCGCGAGCGTCGCCTCCCGCGTCAAGCTCGCAGTCATCCCGCCTCCAGTGGGCTTTGCAACCGTGTCGGGAAAGCCGGCGCCGGTAGACACCGGTTACCCACGACCGGGCGGGGGTAAACGGCTACTCGACGACCAGCTCCACCGGAATGTTGCCCCGGGTGGCGTTCGAATAGGGGCATACCTGATGGGTCGCTTCCAACAGTTCCCTGGCCACGTCGTCGTCGAGCTCGGGCACGCTCACCAGCAGGCGCACGGCCAGCTCGAAACCGCCCTTGTCGTTGGCCCCGAGGTCGACCTCGGCGGTGACGGACGAATCGGTCAGGTCGTGGCCCTTGGCCTTGGCCACCAGGTGCATCGCGCTCTGGAAGCAGGCGGCGTAGCCGGCGGCGAAGAGCTGCTCGGGGTTGGTGCCGTCGCCCGGCCCGCCGAGCTCCTTGGGCGGGACGATGCGGACGTCGAGGTTGCCGTCGAGCGACTTGGCCTGCCCGTTGCGGCCGCCTTCGGCGGTGGCGATGGCGGTATAGAGCACGCGCATGGGAGGAACCGTACTCAGCGCGTCGCTAATCGGTCTCGAGGAAGATGCATTCCCCCGGGCAGTCCTCGGCGGCGTGGACGACCGCCAGCGTGCGCCCGGCCGGCACGAGGGCCGGGCTGGCGGCGCCGCCTGGGTCGTTGAGCACACGGCCGTCCTGCTTGACGTAGGCGATGCCGTCTTCCAACAGGGTGAAGATCTCGGGCGCGTGGTCGGTACACAGGCCGTCGCCGGTGCAGAGGTCCTGGTCGATCCACACCCTCACGGGACCCATGGTCGTTGACCGAGCGGCCTTCGGCCAAACTGCCTGGCGATGAAGATCGCCATCGCCGCCGACCACGCCGGCTTCCCGTTGAAAGCTGCGCTGGTGCCGTGGCTCGAGGGCGAGGGCCACGAGGTCCTCGACATGGGCACGACGTCGGAGGAGCCGGTCGACTACCCGCCGCTGTGCGCCGCCGCCGGCCGCGCCGTGGTCAACGGCGACGCCGAGGTCGGCATCGTGCTCGGGGGCAGCGGCCAGGGTGAGCAGGTCGCGGCCAACAAGGTGCGGGGCGTGCGGGCGGCCTTGTGCCACGACGTGTGGATGGCCCGCATGGCCAGGTCGCACAACGACGCCAACGTGTTGTCGATGGGCGGCCGGGTCGTGGCCGTCGCCATGGCCAAGGAGATCGCCACCGTGTTCCTCACCACACCGTTCGACGGCGGCCGCCACCTCGCCCGGGTGCAGCAGCTCGCGGCGATCGAGGACGAGGAAGCTCAGGCCCCGGGCAACTAGCTCACGAGGTAAGGGTCGCGATCGACCACACCGCGGCCACCAGCCCCACGACGATCATCACCACGGTGCGGGCCAGCGGCGGGCGGGTGGCTTCGCCGTCGGCCTCGGCCGGCGGACGCACGAGGGCCAGGCCGTTGCCTACGACGAGGGCGCCGCCGATGGCGAGGACGAGGTAAGGGAGGAGCTGGTCGCCGAGGAACACAACAGCAGTGTGCCCGCGGCCACGATGAACAGGCCACCGGCGAGGGTCGCGGGCCGGGGGCGATCGCCGAGAACGAGCCAGGCGAACACCACCACGGCCATCGGTTCGAAGTACCCGAGGATGCCCACGTGGGTGGCGGGCACGTCGGCCAGCGCGGCCAGGTAGAGCGAGATGCCGACGGCGGTGTGGACGAGGCCGAGCACGACCAGCCACCCCCATTCGGCGTGCGGCCGACCCCAATGGGCGGTGACCGCCCACGGCACCAGGGCGACGCCCGCGACCGTCATCTCCATGAGGTTGAGGCGCAGCCCGCCGTAGGCCTGGGCCAGCGGTTTCGACGTCAGCACGAGGGCGACGAAGGCCGCGGCCGACGTGAGGGCGAGGGCCACGCCGGGGCCGCTGGGCCGGCTCGGGCCCGCGACCAATGCGAGGCCGGCGACGGCGAGGGCCAGGGCCGCGACCGTGCGGGGGTGGGTGGGTTCGCCGAGCAGCCGGGGCGCGAGCGCGGCCACGCCAACCGGCGCGAGGAACACGAGGAAGACGACGGTGTCGGCCGGGGCCCGGCGGTAGGCGGCGAACATCGTCGTCCAGTGGAGCGCGAGCAGGCCGCCGGCGATCGCGACCATCCGGGGCCGGTAGGAGAACAGCTTGCGACCAGGCACGCGGCCGGTGGCCACGATCACCGCCAGCCCGGCGGCCGCGATCCACACCCGGGCGAACACGATGGCCGGCGCCGGCAGGTCGAGGGTGCGGGCCAGCAGGGGGATCGTCCCCCACCCCGTACACACCGCGACCAGGATGAGGGAGCTGCGGCGCACCGAGGATCGAGGGTAGTCGTCGCTCAAGTTCCCACGGAGAGTGGTCGAAGGTTCGTGTGCGGCGCGTCCTCCAGTGCGCCGCCGATGCCGGGACACGGGTGGGGGCCGAGAGGACCCTCCAGCCGAAGTCGAGACGCTCCCGCAGGGCGGCTCGGCTTCACCCTTCGGTCCCCACCCCCCGGCGCTGTCTCCGCCTCCAGAGATCGAGGCCGATCTCGCCCTCGGGCGGGTACACCCGTTCGAAGTTGGCTTCGACGTAGGCGTCGTCGGCCGCCGACATCTGGGCTTGCCCCCGGCCGCCGAGCACGAGCCAGTCGCACCCCTCGATCACCCCCCGGATGGTCGCCTGCGATGGCGGCTGCTCGAAGGCGTGGGCCGCGTCGGGGTAGCGCTGGCCACCACGGACGCTGTCCCAGAGCATCGACCCGTAGGAGTCGGGGACCAGGGGCACGCCGTGGCCGGGAGGGAGGCGGTCGGCGGCCAGCGTCCACGCGGGTTCGAAGGCGTAGACGCAGTCGCCGGGCGGGACGATGCGGTCGACCACGTCGGCCAGCCGCTCGACGTAGCGGCTGTGCTGGCGGCCGTCGAAGATGGCGATGCGGGCCGGCAGCGCGAGTGCGATCACGACGACCGCGGCCATGGCGACGCGCGCGGCGGGCACTCGACGCAGGACGTGCCATGCGACGCCGGCGGCGTAGCCCGCGAGCAACACCTCGGGCACGGCCAGGTGGGCCTGGTACTGCGTGTAGTACGCCGGCGTCACCAGGAAGGTCGCCAGCATCAGCCCGTAGAGCGCGAGCAGGAAGCGTTCCTTGCGGACGATGGCGACGACCACGCCGACCAGGGCGGCGGTGCTGCTCACCACGTGGGTCGCGGTCGCGAGGTCGTGGATGTCGCGCATCCAGAAGAGCTCGAAGATGAACCGCAGCCGGTCGCCACGACCGACCCCGTCGGGCGGCCTCGCCAACTGGAAGCGCACGACGTCGTCGAGGAAGCGGCCCGGGGCGAACACGACCACGGGCACGATGAGCACGCCGGCGGCGACGGCCACGCCCGCGAGGAACCGCTCGACCCTTTGCCGGTCGCGCCGCGTCACCGACGCCACCACGGCCGCGATGGCGAACGCACCCCACGTCTTCACCGCGACCGCGACCCCGAGGGCCACGCCGGCGGCGTAGTCCCACACCTTGACCACCGGCCCCGGTCGCAACCACGCCAGCCCGCCCGTCAGCACGACAAGATTGAGCACCGGCTCGAGGAACGTCCCCCGCTCCACCCCCACCGCCGCCGGGAACGTCGCGTACAACGCCGCCGCCACCAACCCGGCGACGTTGTCACACCCGGGTGATAAACCCCCACCCGGGGGGGCGCCCAAATCTGCGCCAACGTCGGCGCGCCCCGAATTACGCACCAGGCGGCGGGCGAGCAGGCCGACGAGCACGACGTTGGCCGCGCCGACGAAGGTGGCGACGATACGGGCCGCGGCGAACGCCCGGCCCAGGCCGAAGACGCCGGCCACCGGACCGGCGACGGGCGCGAGCAGCACCAGCAGCCCCGGCGGGTGGACGTACAGGAAGTCCCGATACGGCAGGTGGCCCCGCACGAACAACGCCGCGCTGGAGAAGTAGACGCCCTCGTCGTAGTCGATCGGGAAGGCCAGCGGCCCGCCCGCCCGCAGCAACGGCCCGACGCGCAACCACCAGCCGAACGCCGCGACCACGGCGAGGGCCGCGGCCCACCGCCGTCCCGTGTCGAAGCCGCGGGTCAGTGGATCAACCCGCGCAGGCGGGGCCGACTCGCGAACGGGCGGCGTCGGCCTCGGCCCCGGCGAGGAACCGGGTGCGGCCGTCGCCGCCCACCCGCGCCGGCAGGAACGTGGGCCGGGGCCGCCCTTCGAGGCCGAGCTCGACCTCGAGCACGCCGGTCTCGTTGGTCGGCGGCTCGTCGTGGTACCAGACGAAGTTGCCGAGGCTGTAAGCGGTCACGCCTTCGTCGCCGTTGCTGATGCCTTGCAACACGTGGGGATGGTGGCCGGCCACGATGCTGGCCCCCGCCTGGTGCAACCGGTGGGCCAGGCCGACGATGTCGTCGCCCGGGCAGCGGGCCAGCTCAACACCCCAGTGGACGATGACCACCACGTCGTCGGCCTGGGCCTTGGCGTTGCGGATCGCCTGCATGGCGGTGCGCTCGTCGTAAGCGCTGGCCACGCCCGGCTTGGTCGCGGTCGCGGCCCAACCCGGCGGCACGACCCGCGACAACCCGAGCACGGCGATGGTGCGACTCCGCACCCGGAAGTAGGCCGGCCGGTAGGCCTCGGCGGCGTTGGCGCCCGCGCCCACCGGCGTGAGGCCGGCTTGCCTGGCGTGGTCGATGGTCTCGAGGAGGGCCTCGGGCCCGTGGTCGAGGGCGTGGTTGTTGGCCAGGTTCACGATGTCGACGCCCGACCGGACCAGCGCGTCGAGCAACTCGGTGCCGGCGAGGAAGACGTACTGCTTCGACTGGGGCGTTCCCGTCCCCGGGTGGGCCACCGGCGTCTCGAGGTTCACGGCCACCAGGTCGGCCGCCTGCAACCGGTCGGCCATGGCCGCCAGCGGGTTCTCGCCCCGCTCGAGGAGGTCGCGCACCGGGCCCTCGCCGTGCACGTCGCCGGCAAAGGCAAGGGTCGCGGTGGCGTCGGCCGCGACCACGAAGTACCCGTCGCTCGCCCCGCCGTTGGCGATGGCCACGGCCTGCAGTCCCTGGGGCATCCTGTCGGCGGCCGAGCCCTGGAAGCGGGCGTCGCCGAAGGTGAACACGCCCCCGTCCCTCGCCAACAACCAATAGCCGCCGCCCGCCGGCGTGGTCGCAGCCATGCCGACCACCGGCTGGTTGAGCCGGCGGTCGCCGGTCGACCCCAGGTAAGCCGCGTCGCCGAAGGTGAAGATGCCGCCGTCCCGCGCCACCAACCAGTACCCGCCGCCGGTCTTGGTCGCGGCCATGCCCACGACGGGCTGGTTGAGGTGGCGGTCGCCGGTCGACCCGAGGAATGCGGCGTCGCCGAAGGTGAAGATGCCGCCGTCGCTGGCCACCAGCCAATACCCCTTGCCGGTGGCGGTGGCGGCCATGCCGACGATCGGTTGGTTCAGCCGGATGTTGCCGGTCGAGCCCAGGTAAGGCGCGTCGCCGAAGGTGAAGATGCCGCCGTCGGTCGCGGCCAGCCAATAGCCGTTGCCGGTGGGCGTGGCCGCCACGGCCACGATCGGACGGTTGAGGTGCTGGCCCGCCATCGATCCCTTGTCGGCGGCGTCACCGGCCGCGTACACCGCGCCGTCGGCGGTGGCGATCACGAGGCCCTGTCGTGTCGGCGTGGCCGCGGCCCCGACGATGGCGGCGTCGGCCGGCGGCCCCTTGAGCGAGGGCGCGTCGCCGAAGGCGTAGACGGTGGGCGCGTCGGGCGGGGGCGCGGCCTTGGCGTTCGTCGTCAGGACGCTGGCGACCAACACGAGGGCGACACCCACCTTCCGCCCCCGCCCCGTGCCCATCGAAGAAGTCTCGCGGAACTTCTTGACACGCCGGTTCTCCATCGCAATAATCAACCTATCAGTTGATCAATGAAACGGTTGAATACACGATGGCCAACGACCCGCTCAGCACCACGTTCGCCGCCCTTGCCGACCCGACCCGCCGTGCGATCCTCGCCCGGTTGGCCAAGGACGGCGAGGCCACGGTGAACGAGCTGGCCGAGCCGTTCGACATCAGCCTCCAAGCGGTTTCGAAGCACCTCCAGGTGCTCGAGCGGGCGGGGCTGATCAGCCGGGGGCGGGATGCGCAGTACCGCCCGTGCCGGCTGGAGGCCGACGCCCTCGACACCGCCGTGGAGTGGATCGACCGACACCGGCAGGTCTGGAAGGAGCGGTTCGACCAGCTCGAGCAGCACCTGCGCACCATCCAACCAAAACGAGCACAGGAGAAACCCTCATGAACGACACCAGCACCAACCTCGGCGAGGTCACCTACACCCGCATCTACGACGCTCCCCGCGAGCTGCTGTTCCGCTGCATGATCGAGCCCGAGCACCTCACCCACTTCTGGGGCCCGGTCGGCATGAGCACCCCGATCGAGAACATCCTCGTCGAGCCCCGGGTAGGCGGCCGGTTCGAGATGGTCATGGTCGACGACGCCACCGGCGCCGAGTACGCGAGCAAGGGCGTGTTCGTCGAGCTCGACGAGCCGTCGAAGATCGTCTGGAGCGAGCCCGACGTCGAGGGTGGCATGACCACCTCGATCATCTTCAACGACCTGGGCGACGGCCGCACCGAAGCCGTCACCCACCAGACCAACGTCCCCGAGATGTACCGCACGCCCGAGGCCCAGGCCGGCATGACGAGCAGCTTCGACCGCCTGGTCGCCTACCTGGCGACGCGGTAGCTACACCCTCGCCATGTTGGCGAAGCGGGTGTAACGATCGAGGAACGCAAGGCGCTCCGTGCCTGTGGGCCCCGACCGGTGCTTGGCCACGATCACTTCGGCCACGCCCCGGTCGGGGCTCTCGGCGTTGTAGAGCTCGTCGCGGTAGATGAACATGACGACGTCGGCGTCCTGCTCGAGCGACCCGGACTCACGGAGGTCGGCGAGCATGGGCCGCTTGTCGGCCCGCATCTCGAGTTGGCGGGAGAGCTGCGAGCAGGCCACGACCGGGACCTCGAGCTCGCGGGCGAGGATCTTGAGGCCTCGCGAAATCTCCGACACCTCGACCTGCCGGTTCTCGGCGGTGCGTCGGCCGGTCATGAGCTGGAGGTAGTCGACGACGATCAACGAAAGTCCACCGAGCCGGCTCTTGAGCCGCCTGGCCTTGGCCCGCATCTCCATCACCGTCATGTTTGGGTTGTCGTCGATGTAGAGCGGCGCTTCCGACAGCCGGCCGATGGCGTGGCTGATCTTGTTCCAGTCGGCGTCCTGCAGGCGGCCATTGCGCAGGCGGGTGGCTTCGACCTTGGCCTCCGACGACAACAACCGTTGGGTCACCTCGTCGTGACTCATCTCCAGCGAGAAGAACAGCACCGGGAGGTTGGACTCGACGGCGGCGTGGGCGGCCATGCCCAGGGCGAACGACGTCTTGCCCGCGCCCGGGCGGGCCCCGATGATGTAGAGGGCCGACGGTTGCAGCCCCGACATGCGTTCATCGAGGTCGTGGTAGCCGGTGGGCGTGCCGGTGATCGAGTCGCCCCGCTCGTAGAGGAGGCCGAGGCGGTCGAGGCTGGCGCTGAGCAGGCCCCGCAGGTCGGCCATGGTGTCGGTGACCCGGCGTTGGGCGACCTCGAACACCAAGGACTCGGCGGTGTCGACCGCGGCCTCGACGTCTTCCGGGACGGAGTAGCCCAGCTCGGCGATCTCGCCGGCCACGCCGATGAGCCGGCGCAGCAGCGCGTGCTCCTCGACGATGTGGGCGTAGTGGGCGGCGTTGCCGATGGCCGGCGTGCTGCCCTGCAGGTCGGTGAGCACCGCCGGGCCGCCGATGGCGTCGAGCAGGTCGGCCCGGCGCAGCTCGTCCGCCACCGTGACCGGGTCGGCGGGCTCGCCGTGGCCGTACAGGCTCTGGATGGCCTCGAAGATGTGGCCGTAGGCCGGCTTGTAGAAGTCGTCGGCGGTACAGGCTTCGGTGGCCGCGGCGATGGCGTCCTTCGACAGCAACATCGCGCCGAGCAACGACTCCTCGGCCTGGAGGTTGTGAGGAGGGACGCGCGAGGCGCCCACTCGAGGGGAACGACGCCGTGCGTCGTCGATCGACTGAACCACTAGCCCGAAGTGAACTCGGGATGGCCTGTGGGGAACCAGTCCCTGAGGGTTGAGGATTTCATGTGGACGCGAGGCCGACTTGTCCACACGCTTGGGGAAGGTGCCATACCCGTAGTGAACCTGAGGGGTGTGACAACTCCCCCAGGAGCTACGCCTTGGCTACCTCGAGGGTGATGCGGAACTGGACGTCGGCGTGCAGCCGCACCGGCACCTCGTGGGTGCCGACGGTGCGGATGGGTTCGTCGAGGTGGACCTTGCGGCGGTCGAGCTCGACGCCGGCCTGCTCGGCCACAGCGGCGACGACGTCGGCCGAGGTGATCGAACCGAACAACTTGCCCTCGCCGCCGGCCCGGGCCGACACCTTGATGACCATGGGCACGAGCTTGCGGGCGATGGTCTCGCCCGCCTCGCGGTCTTTGGCATCCTTCAGGTCGCGCGAGCGGCGCATGGATGCCGCCTGGGCCACCACACCGGCGGTCGCCTGGATGGCACGACCCTTGGGCAGCAGGAAGTTGCGGGCGAACCCGTCGGCCACCTCGATGATGTCGCCCTTCTTGCCGACGTTGTCGACATCGGTGCGGAGCACGACCTTCATGCGTCGTCCTCCGCGCCGTCGAGGTCGCCACCCGCGCCCACGCCAACCCCGGCAAGGTCGACGTCGACGTCGAGATCGGTGTCGAGCTCGTCGGCCGCCTCCGACGTCTCGTCGGCCTCGACCCGCTCGGGCGCGTTGCGGGGACCGCCACGGCCACCGCCGCCGCCCCGGCCACCGGTGCGCTCGGTCGTGGTGCGCTGGGTATACGGCAGCAAGGCCAGCTCACGGGCGGTCTTGATGGCCACGGCCACGTCGGACTGGTGCTGCGAACAGTTGCCGCTCACCCGGCGGGCCCGGATCTTGCCGCGGTCGCTCATGAAGCGGCGAAGCAGGTTCACGTCCTTGTAGTCGACCCACGCGATGTGCTCGCTGCAGAACACGCAGACCTTCTTCTTGCCGCCCTTGCGGGGCGCGTCCTTGGGTCCGCGCCGCCGCGAGTCGCGGTCGCGATCGTTGCTCTTGGCCATTAGAAGGGCTCCTCGTCGGGATAGGGCTCGCGGGGCGGCGGCTCGGCGGCCGCAGTGCGCCCACCGCCGGAACCGCCACCATCGGGCGAACGGCGATCGGCCTTGGTCACCTGGGCGGTGGCCCAGCGGAGCGAGGGGCCGACCTCGTCGGCCACGATCTCGACCTTCGAACGCTTGTCGCCGTCGGGCGTCTCCCAGCTCCGCTGCTCGAGGCGGCCGCTGACGATGACGCGCGACCCCTTCTGCAACGACTCGCTGACGTTCTCGGCCAGGTCGCGCCAGCACACGACGTCGAAGAACGACGTGGCTTCCTCCCAATCCTGGGTCTGGCGGTTCTGCCACCGCCGGTTGACGGCGACGCCGAAGCTCGCCGTGGGCTGCCCGGACGGCGTGAACCGCATCTCCGGGTCGCGGGTGATGTTGCCGATGATGGTGATCGAGCTGCTCATGTCTCGTCGCTCCTTGGCGCACGTTCCGACGCCTCGCCCTCTTGGGACGGCGACGGGCGGGGAACCGTGCCGGCCACCTTCTCGGGGAGGCGGATGACCTTGTGGCGGACGACGTCGTCCGCGAGATGGAGGGCCCGGTCGAGCTCGGCCATGGCCACCGGCTCGGACGTGGCCTCGATCAGGACGTAGTAGCCCTCCCACTGGTGCTTGACCTCGTAGGCGAAGCGGCGCTTCCCCCAGCGGTCGACCCGGTTGGGCGTACCCCCGTTGGTGCGGATGATCTCCTGGGCCCGGTCGATCTGGGCTCGGATCGCATCCTCTTCCAACGTGGCATTGAGGATGACCATGACCTCGTAAGGTCGCATAAGCGTTGCTCTTCTCCCTCTGGACCCGGCCCGGTACCGCAGCTCGGGGCCCCGGCGATCGGGGCAGGCGAGTTGGTGTGACCGGACAAGAGTAGTCGAGCACAGGGGTGTGACAACAATGGACGAGACCCTCCGGCGGGCCGCGGTTGCGGCCAAGGGGTTCATGCCGCCCGACGAGGGCCTGGCCCTCCACGAGGCCGCGGCGAGGGCGGCCCGCACCCACCCCGGCCTGCCCTTTCTCGAGGTCGGCACCTATTGCGGGAAGTCGGCGATCTACCTAGGGGCCGCGGCCAGGGACTCGGGCACCGTCCTCTTCACCGTCGACCACCACCACGGGTCGGAGGAGAACCAGGCCGGGTGGGAGCACCACGACGAATCCCTGGTCGACCCGGTCACCGGCCGGTTCGACACCCTGCCCACCTTCCGCCGGACGATCGAGCGAGCCGAGCTCGAACGAACGGTGATCGCCATCGTCGGCGACTCGACCACCGTGGCCGCACATTGGACGTCGCCCCTCGCCTTCTTGTTCATCGACGGCGGCCACGGCCACGACGTCGCCTGGGCCGACTACCGGGCCTGGACCCCGAAGCTCGCAGAAGGCGGGACGCTCGCCATCCACGACGTCTTCCCCGACCCCGCCGACGGGGGCCGCCCGCCCTACGAGCTCTACCAGGACGCCCTCGCCGGCGGCGCCTTCACCGAGGCCGCGGCCACCGGCAGCTTGCGAGTGGTGACGAAGAACCAGTAGGCAGCACGACCGTGCCCGACGTCCCCGATCCCCGCCCCACCCGCCACCTGGCCGTCGTCACCTGCATGGACGCCCGCATCGACGTGTTCGCGACCCTCGGCCTGCAACTCGGCCAGGCCCACGTGATCCGCAACGCCGGCGGCCGGGTGACCGAGGACGTGCTCCGCAGCCTGGCCCTCTCGGTCCACGTGCTCGGCGTCCACTCGGTCACGGTGATGCAACACACCGGCTGCGGCCTGGTGGGGGTGACCGACGAGGAGCTCCGCGAGATCACCGGCTCGCCCATCGAGTTCCTGCCCATCGACGACCACACCGCCGCCCTCGAAGAGGACGTCAAGGTGCTGGCCGGCGTCCCCTACCTCGAACCCATGCGGACCGTGACCGGGCTCGTCTACGACCTCGGCAGCGGGCGGGTCGACGAGGTCGTCCGCTGGGAACGCAACGGGGCTTAGCGCTCGTCGGGCGCGAGCGACGGCTCGACCGCGACCGCGGGGATGCCCTCGCCCCTGAACAGCCCGCTGGCCGGGGTGAAGCCGCCCAGCGCGTCGGCCGCCAGCAACATGGCCGCCCCGGTGTACGACGTGCGCTCGTCGGCCGGGAAGTGGACCTCGTCGGGGTGGACGCAACCCGTCCAGTACGAGCCGTCGGGCTCGCGCAGGTACTGCGACCACGTCATCAGCCGGCGGGCGGCGTCGTGCTCGCCGGCCGCATCAAGGGCCAGCACGCACTCGGCCGTCTCCGACGCCGTCACCCATTCGGCGTCGTCGACGCAGCGCACGCCGAAGCCCTCGATCACGAACTCCGACCAGCGGTCGGCGAGCCGGGCCCGGGCCACGCCGCCGGTCACCGCGCCGCACAACACCGGGTAGTACCAGTCCATGGCCCAGCGCCGCTTGGGCGAGAAGGCGGTGTCGGGCCGGTAGGCGATGGCCGAACCGAGACGGGCCGCGGCCAGCTCCCACTCCGGCCGCTCCTCCCCCAACAGCTCGGCGGCCGCGATGGCGCACCGCAACGAGAAGAACACCGACGAAGAGCCGGTGAGGAGGGCGTAGCCCTCGGGCGCGCCGTCGTAGTCATACGCCCACGCGACCTCGCCGCCGGGTTGCTGCAGCCGCAGGGCGAAGTCGACGGCCCGCACCACCATCGGCCAGACCGACTCCAGGAAACCCGTGTCCCGCGTCACCAGCCAGTGGTGCCACGCGCCCACGGCCACGTAGGTCGCAACGTTGGTGTCGCGGCGCGCGTCTTCGACGGCGTCGCCCAGGTAATACGAGTGCCAGCCGCCGTCGCGGTGTTGGGTGGCGGCCAGCCAGTCGAAGGCACGATGGGCCTCGCGCACCCGGCCGCCGACGGCCAACGCCATCGCGCACTCGACGTGGTTCCACGGGTCGGCGTGGCCGCCTTCGAACCATTGGATCTGGCCGCTCCGCAACTGGAGCGAGGCGATCCAGCCGGCGGTGTCGGCCACCTGCGCCGGCGACAGGACGCCCGGGAGATCGGGCAGCCGGGTCATGCCGCCGCCTTCAGCGCGTAGAGGACGAGGCTCTTGCCGATCGCCGGTTGCAGCACCCGCTCGGCCACCTGCAACGGCAACGGCCGGGAGGTCAGGTCCCACACCAGCACCCGGTGGTAGGCCTTCACCAGCGGGTGTTCGTTGTTGCCGACGCCGACGGCGCACTTCAACCACCAATACGGCGAGTGCAGGCCATGGGCATGGTGGCGGTCGACGACCGTGAGACCGGTGGCTTCGAGCCGTGTCCGCAACGCCGACTCGCGGTAAATGCGGACGTGGCCGCCGACGGCCGCGGGCGCGTGGTAGTCGTCGTCGAGGGCCCAGTTGACGAGCTCGGGGAACCAGCGGGGCACGGTCACCGACAGCACACCGCCCGGCTTGAGGACACGGGCCAGCTCGGTCATGGCCCGGCGGTCGTCGCCGATGTGTTCGAGCACCTCGGCGGCCACGATGCGATCGAACGACCCGTCGGCGAAGGGCAGGTCGAGGGCCGAGCCGTTGGTGGCCGCGCCCATGGCGCCGTCGGGCACCTCGCCCGCCGCCGACATGCCACCCATGACCGCGAGCACGTCCTTGAGCTCGGCAGCGTCGAGGTCGAAGGCGACCACGTCGGCGCCGCGTCTCGCGCACTCGAAGGCGTGGCGTCCGCCGCCCGCGCCCATGTCGAGCACCCGGTCGCCCGGCCGCAAGCCGAGGCGGTCGTAGTCGACGGTCAGCACGACGCCAGCAGCTTCCGGTACTCGGCCAGCGTGCCTTCGGCGGTGGCCCGCCACGTGAACCGCTCGAGCACCCGCTGGCGCCCGGCTTCGGCCATGGCCGATCGCAGCCCGTCGTCGCCGAGGAGCTCGATGATGGAGGTGGCCAGCGCTCCCGGGTCGTCGGGCGGCACCAACCGGCCGGTCGTCCCGTCGGTGCCCACGACCTCGGGCAGCGCGCCGCCCGTCGTCGCCAGCAATGGCGTGCCCGACGCCATGGCCTCGATGGCCGGCAACGAGAACCCTTCGTAGAGGCTCGGCACCACGGCCAGCTCGCAGGTGGCGTAGAGCTCGACCACCCGTTCGTCGCTGATGCCGCCCTCGAAGGTGACGGCGTTCTTGAGGCCGAGGCGCTCGATCACGCCGGGGATGCGGGAGCCGTTGCGCAGCTTGCCGATCACGGTGAGGGTCACGTCGTCGCGCTCGGTGCGCACTTTGGCCAGCGCTTCGAGCAGCGGGACGAGCCCTTTGAGGGGGACGTCGCCGCTGGCCGTGGTGAGCAGCTTGCCCCGTTGCCGGGCGACGCCGGGCAGCGGGCGGAACCTGGTGTGGTCGACGCCGACGGGGACGATGGCCATGCGCTCGGCGGCCACGCCCATCTGGGCGGCGATGTCCCGCTTCGAGGACTCGCTCACGGTCACGACCCTCGGCACCTCGCGGGCGACCTCGATCTGGGCCGGCAGGAACGAGTACCAGCGGCCGAGGCAGAACCGGCGCCAGGCGTTGGTCGCGTGCGACAGCTCGAGCTCGAAGTCGACGGTGATCGGATGGTGGATCGTGGCCAGGAACGGGAAGGCGTCCATCACCGGCCGCAGCCCCGTGCCGAGGCACTGGTTGTCGTGGATGAGGTCGAAGTCGTGGCGGTGCTTGCCGAGGAGGAGGTCGGCGGCCCGGTAGCTGAAGGTGTGGGCCTCGGGGAACTGCCCGGTCATCGACCGGCCCCACTCCAGCCAGTCCCACCGGGTGCGGAGCTGCCACGGCCACGGCCACCAGAACGGGAACCGCCGGCGGTAGAGGTCGAGGCTCGGGACGGGCACGAACCCGACGCCGGGATCGAGCTCGGGCCAGGGCTGGCCGGCGAAGACCGTGACCTCGTGGCCCATGGCCACCAGCTCCCTGGAGACGTAGCGGGTGTAGACGCCCTGGCCTCCCGAATGCGGGTTCCCCCGGTAGCAGAGGAGCGCGATACGCAGCGCGTCGGGCGAAGGCATGGCCGACAGGCTCCCCTTCTCTTGACTACTCGGTCAAGTAGAGGTCTTGCAGGGGCCGGCCAGCGCGAGGGTCGTGCCCGGGCCGATGCCGAGCGACGGGAGCTGGCCCTGGGGCACTTCGAGGGCGAACCGGTAGGGGCCCTTGGCCGAGAACAGCGGGCATTTGGAGGCAGCCGTCCCCGCCGGGCAGGGCGGCATGTCGGTGGCCGACACGAACTTCCCGGCGGCGTCGAACCAGGCGATCGACAGCGGGATCAGCGTGTCCTTCATGTAGAAGGAGGCCTGGGCGTCGTAGTCGAAGCGGAAGAGCATCCCGGCGTAGCCCTTGAGGTCGGTGACGTTCATCAGGCCTTGCTGGTGCTGCTTCTCCGACGCCGCCAGCAACGTGCACACCTGGGCCGGCGTGAGCTCCTTGCCGTCCGGGCCCATGATGCGGATGGCGACCTCCCCGAAGCCGGGGAACTTGGACGTGGCCAGCGTCGGATCGGCCGGCTGGTTGGCGCCCTTGGCGATGCAGGCGCCGAAGCCGACGATGATGAGGGCGGCCACGACCCAGGCCAGTATCCGGGCCCGCGGGTCGGGCGGATCCTCCAAGTCCTGGGCCTCCATAGGCCGAGAAGGCTACGCCTTTCCGTACAACCCGAGCAGTTCGGCCACGTCGTCGGCCAGGCGGTAGCTCTCGTGCTCGTTCGGGAAGGCGCCCGTTCTCACGTCGCTCGCGTAGGCCTTCATGGCCTCGACGGCGTCCTGCTTGAGGTTGGCGTAGCGGCGGACGAACTTGGGGCTGACCCGGTCTTCGAGGCCGAGCAGGTCGTGGAAGACGAGCACCTGGCCGTCGGTGTGCGGCCCCGCGCCGATGCCGATGGTCGGGACGTCGATGCGTTGGGTGACGAGGTCGGCCACCTTGTCGGGCACGCCTTCGAGGACGATGGCGAAGCAGCCGGCGTCGACCAGGGCCTTGGCGTCGTCGACCAGGGCCTTGGCCGCTTCGGCCTGGCGGCCCTGGACCTTGAAGCCGCCCATGGCGTGGACCGACTGGGGCGTGAGGCCGATGTGGCCCATCACCGGGATCTCGGCGTCGACGATGGCCTCGACCATCTTCGTGCGCTTGCGTCCGCCTTCGAGCTTGACCGCTTGGGCGCCGGCTTGGACGAGCGTGGCCGCGTTGCGGACGGTGTCTTCTTGGCTCACGTGGTAGCTGAGCCAGGGCAGGTCGCCGATCACCATGGCCCTGGGCTTGGCCCTGGCGACCGCACCGATGTGGTGGGCCATGTCCTGGACCGTGACGTGCAGGGTGTCGTCGTAACCGAGCACGACCATGGCGACGCTGTCGCCGACGAGGATGAGGTCGACGCCGGCTTCGTCGGCGATCCTCGCTCCTGGCGCGTCGTAGGCCGTCACCATCACCAGCGGTTCGGCGCCGTTGGCCACCTTCCGGGCGCGCACGTCGGGCGCGGTCAGCTTCCTCGTCTCGGGCATCGCTGCCTCCTCACGTCCGTCCAGCGCCCCTCGGCTGCCGGCGGTCTTGGGCCCAAGTGTAGGTTTCCTCGCCGTGGAGCGTGAAGTCGCCGCCGCCGGCACGTGCGAGAACTGCGGGAGGGACAGCGACGACCTCGACCGGGTCAAGCGCATGTACGTCGTGCCCGAGTCGTGGGACACGCCCGGGTCGGCCAAGACCGTCGACGAGGTCGAGCGCTGGTGCTACTCGTGCCGGACGCAATATCCCCACGAGGATGCCTGACGGGTTCGCCGCCCCCGCCGAACTTCGCCCCTTGGCCTGACGGCCACCGGCCGACCACCTTTCAGCGGGCGGTGGTCGAGGCCGTGGCGGCGTTACGGCCGGGCGAGCTGGTCACCTACGGCGAGCTGGCCCTTGAGTTGGGCCGCCCCGGCGGCGGCCAGGCCGTCGCCAACGTCCTGCGCTCGGCGCCGGACCTGCCGTGGTGGCGAGTGGTGCCCGCCGAGGGCCGGCTCTACCGAAGCCACGCCCCCGTCCAAGGGCCGCTCCTCCAGGCCGAAGGCCACCGCATAGACGAGCACCGGCGCGTTCACCCCGCCAAGATCGACCCGGCCTCGATTTCCTCGGCGTAATGGCAGGCGACGGTGTGGCCCTCGTGCAAGGCACGGAGCGCCGGCACCTCGTCGTGGCAGCGGGTGGCTTGGCGGAAGGGGCAGCGGGTGTGGAAGCGGCACCCCGGCGGGGGCGCGGCCGGCGAGGGGAGGTCGCCCGACAAGAGGATGCGCGAGCGCCGATCCTCGAGCACGGGGTCGGGGATGGGGATGGCCGAGAGCAGGGCGATCGTGTACGGATGCAGCGGCCGGGCATACAACGCATCGGAGGGCGCGACCTCGACCAACCGGCCGAGGTACATGACGGCGACACGGTCGGACATGTGGCGGACGACGGCGAGGTCGTGGGCGACGACCAGGTACGTCAACCCGAACTCCTTTTGCAGCTCCTCCAACAGGTTCACCACCTGCGCCTGGATGGAGACGTCCAACGCCGACACCGGCTCGTCGGCCACGATCAGGTCGGGCTGCGAAGCCAGGGCACGGGCGATGCCGATGCGTTGGCGCTGGCCGCCGGAGAACTCGTGCGGGTAGCGGCCGCCGGCGCTGGCCGGCAGCCCGACGGCATCCAACAACCGCCGGACCTCGGCCTCGATGGCCGAACGGCCGTCGGCCAAGCCATGGGTCCGCAACGGCTCGGCCAGGATCGACGACACGCTCTGGCGTGGGTCCAAACTCGAATACGGGTCCTGGAAGATCATCTGCATCCGCCGCCGCAGCGAGCGCAACCCACGACCCGAGGCCCCGACGACGTCCACGCCGTCGAACACCACCGACCCCGCCGTCGGCTCCACCAATCGCAAGATGGCCTTGCCCGTCGTGCTCTTGCCGCACCCCGACTCGCCGACCAAACCCAACGTCTCCCCCCGGGACACCGAGAAGTCAACGCCGTCGACCGCCCGCACCTCGCCCACCCGCCGGTCGAGCAGCACGCCCGACGTGATCGGGAAATGCACCTCCAATCCCTGCACCGAAAGCAACGGCGGCGAAGAGTTCACGGCGACGCCACCTCGACCGGCACCGGGTTGATGCACCGCAACTCGTGACCGAACCCGTCGGCCACCAACGCCGGAGCGCCGTCGGTGCACTCGGCCAACCGCCGCGGGCACCGGGGAGCGAACGCACACCCCGACGACCACGGCAACGTGTCACGGGGCGACCCCGCGATCGGGTGCAGCGCGTCAGAGCGCGGCTGGTCGAGCCGGGGAACCGACGCCAGCAACCCGGCGGTGTACGGGTGCCGGGGCCGGGCGAACAGCTCACGACGGGACGCCGACTCCACGATGCGCCCGGCGTACATCACGTGCACCACCTCGGCCGTCCCGGCGATCACCCCGAGGTCGTGGGTGATCAACACCAGCGCCGAGGACGAGTCGATCACCAACCGGCGCAACAACTCCAGGATCTGCGCCTGGATGGTCACGTCGAGCGCCGTGGTGGGCTCGTCGGCGATCAACATCACCGGTTGGCAGGCCAGGGCGATGGCGATCATCACCCGCTGGCGCATCCCGCCCGACAACTGGTGCGGGTACTGGCGCAGCCGGCGCACACCATCGGAGATGCCGACGGCACTCAGCAACCGGGCGGCCTCGGCCCGGGCGTCGGCGCCGGCCAAGGACTTGTGGCGCTCCAACACTTCGGTGATCTGCCGCCCGATGGTCAACACCGGGTTCAACGAGGTCATCGGGTCCTGGAACACCATCGCCAACTCACGCCCCCGAATGGCGGCCAGCGCCGACTCCGATCTCCCCAACAACTCCTCGCCCCGGAAGCGCACGCTCCCCGTCACCTCGACACCCCGCCGGGGCAACAGCCCGAGAACGGCCAACGACGTCACGCTCTTGCCACACCCCGATTCCCCGACGATGCCCACCGTGGAGGACGCCTCGACCGTCAACGACACCCCGTCGACGGCCACCACGTCGGCCCGCCCCCGCCGGCGGAACACCACCCGCAGGTCCGACACCTCCAACAACGGAGCGGCCGAGACGGTCATCGCCGCAGCTTGGGATCGAGGGCCTCGCGCAAGGCTTCGCCCAACAAGTTGAACCCGACCACCGACAACACGATGGCCAACCCGGGGAAGATGGCCAACTGGGGCGACGACTGCAGGTACCGCTGGGTCTCGGCCAGCATCCGCCCCCACTCGGGCGTGCCCGGGTCCGCCGACCCAAGACCCAAGAACGCGAGACCGGCGGCGTCGATGATGGCGGTGGCCAACGCCAGCGTGGCCTGCACGATCACCGGCGCCACCGCGTTCGGCAGGATGTGGTTGACCACGATCCGCCACCGCGAGACGCCGATCGACCGGGCCGCCACCACGTAGTCGCTCTCCCGTTGCGACAGCATCGAGCTGCGCAGCAACCGGGCGAAGATGGGCACGTTCACCACCGCGATGGCGATCATCACCGACGACAGCTTCCGCCCCAGGACCGCCGCCACCGCGATGGCGAACAGCAGTCCCGGGATGGCCAGCATCACGTCCATCAAACGCATCAGCAGGTTGTCGACCCACCCCCCGAACGCCCCCGCCAGCGCGCCCAACAACATCCCCACCGAAGCCCCCAACCCCAACGACACCACGCCGATCAGCAACGAGTAGCGGGCGCCATAGAGGATGCGGCTCAACTCGTCGCGACCCTGCTGGTCGAGCCCGAGCCAGTGGGCGGCAGAAGGCCCGGGCACGAAACCGGGCCGGATGCCGCTCAGGTCCGCGGCCCGCGGGCTGTAAGGAGCCAGCACCGGCGCCAGCACGGCCACGGCCACGAACACGACGATCAAGGCCGCGCCCATGATGGCCGAGGGGTTCCGCCGCAGCCGCTGCCATGCGTCACGACGAAGCGAGCCGCCCTCCTCGACGACGAGCGCGGCGGCCTCGGCCGCGGCCAGGCTCACCGCACCCGAATCCGGGGATCGAGCAAGCCGTAGCTGATGTCGACCAGCAGGTTCACCAACACGAAGACGACGGCGAGGAACAGGATGCCGCCCTGCAGGACCGGGAAGTCGCGGTCGAACACCGCCTGGTAGAGGAACGAACCCATCCCGCCCCAGGCGAACACGATCTCGGTCAACACCGCGCCGCTCAGCAACAAGCCGGTCTGCAACCCGATGACCGTGGTGATCGGCAGCATGGCGTTCTTCAAGACGTGGCGCCGGTTCACGACCCCCGCCGTCAACCCCTTGGCCCGGGCGGTGCGCACGTAGTCCTCGTTGACCACCTCCAACACCGCCGCCCTGGTGATGCGGGTGACGATGGCCAGCGGGATCGTGCCGAGCGCTATGCCCGGCAGCACCAAATGGCGCAGGGCGTCGACCAACGTCGGGAAGTCCAACGTCAACACCGCGTCCAAGACGTAGAACCCGGTCGGGTGCGACACCGTGCGCAACACGTCGAGCCGCCCCACCGTCGGCAGCCACCCGAGCTTCACCGCGAACACGTACTTGAGGATGAAGGCGAGGAAGAACACCGGCACCGAGATCCCGAGCAACGATCCGCCCATCGACAACTGGTCGAGCGCGGTCCCCGCCCGCCGCGCCGCCAGGAACCCGAGCGGCAACCCGAGCCCGATGGCGAACACCATGGCCGCCAGCGTGAGCTCGATGGTCGCCGGGAAGCGCCGGCGGATCTCGCTGGCCACCGACCGCTGGGTCGCGATCGACTGGCCGAAATCCAACCGCACCACCCGCCCCATGTACGACCCGTACTGCTGGTAGAGCGGGCGGTCCAACCCGTAGGCCCTGCGCACCTCGGCCACCCGCGCCGGCGTGGCCCGCTCGCCCAACAGCGCGGTCTCGGGCCCGCCCGGCAGGGCCCGCACCCACGCGAACACCAGCAGCGACAGCCCGAGGAGGATGGGCACGAGCTGGACGAGCCGCCGGACGACGAACTTCAGCATCGTTCGTCGCGACCCGGCGGCTCCATCCGAGGCCTAGAAGCTCAGCCCACCGTCACGATCGAGAACGGCTCGAGCGAGACCGGGCTTGGCACGTAGCCCTTCACGCTCTTGGCGAACGCCAACGCCGGCTTGGTGTGGACGTAGGGAACGCCGGGCACGAAGTCGGAGATCAGCTTGTTGGCGTCCTTGTAGAGCTGGGTCCGCTTGGCCTGGTCGGTCTCCTTCTCGGCGGCGTCGAGCTTGGAGAAGATCTCGGGGTTGTCGAAGCCCCACGACGGCGACTTGGCCTGGAAGAACGTGCCCACGAAGTTGTCGGGGTCGCCGAAGTCGCCGGTCCACCCGAGCAGGTACACCTGGGCCCCGCCGGAGTTGACGGTCTGGTTGTAGTCGGGACGCCACGGCGCCGACTTCGGCACCACGGTGAAGCCGACGGCTTCGAGGTCGGCCTTGAACGCCTGGAAGTTGGCCTCGGGCTCCGGCATGTACGGCCGGCTGACGCCGGTCGGGTACCAGAACTCGATCGTCGGCTTGGTCACGCCCGACTCGGCGATCAGCTTCTTGGCCATCGTCGGGTCGTAGGCGTACTCGGTGACCGCGGGGTTGTAGCCGAAGAGTTGCGGCGGCTCGAACTCCTTGGCCACTTCGGCCCCGGCCGGGTACTTGGCCTTGAGCAGCGCCGGCCGGTTGAGGGCGTGGGCGATGGCCTGGCGGATCTTGATGTTGTCGAGCGGCGGCTTGGCCTGGTTGAAGCCGACGTAGCCGACGTTGAAGGCGGGCCGCTCGAGGATCTGGAAGCCGGACTTCAGCGAGTCGATGTCACCGGGGTCGACGTTGTCGTAACCCTGGATCTCGCCCGACTCGAGGGCCTGGCGCCGGGCCGGGCCGTCGGCGATCGGCCGGAAGATCACCTTGTCGAGCTTGGCTTTGGTGCCCCAGTAGTCGGCGTTCTTGACGATCGTCAGCTTGTCGCCGACGTTCCAACTGTCGAACTTGAAGGGGCCGGTGCCGACGGGGTGCTGGGTGCCGAAGGTGCCGTCGAAGGCCGGGCTGTCCTCGGTGCCCGAGATCTTGTCGGCCTCGTAGTCCTTCAGCGCCTTGGGGCTGGCGATGGAGAACGCCGGCACGGCCAGGCCGGCGATGAACGACGACGACGGCTTGGTGAGGTTGATGACGGCCTTGGTCGCGCCCTCGGCCTGGCACGACTTGTAGAGGCTCTCGGCCGGCACGTCGCTGTTGTCCTGGGTCTTGAAGCCGCCGAAGACGGTGCTCCAGTAGTAGGACACCGACGGGCTCTGCTGCAGGCCCTTGAAGTTGTACCAACGGTCGAAGTTGGTGCAGACGGCGGCGGCGTCGAAGGCGGTGCCGTCGTGGAACTTCACGCCGCTCTGGAGGTCGAACGTCCACGCCAGGCCGTCGGCGCTCGCGCTCCACGACTTCGCCAGCGACGGCACCGGATCGGTGCCGCCCCGCTTGGTCGTCACCAACGTCTCGAAGATCTGGTCGATCACCCGCAGCGACTCGCCGTCGGACACGTAGGCGCCGTCGAGGCTGACCGGGTCGGCCGAGGCGCCGAAGACGAGGGTGCCTCCCGAGGCGCCGCCAGTGTCGGTGGCGCCCGTGGTCGAGTCGGTCCCTTTGTCCTTTCCGCACGCCGCGGCTACCAGCGCAACAACAGCGAGCGCGGCCAGCAGCGTCCGAACCGAGCGGTCTCTCATTCGCCATCCCTCTTTCACGTGGGGTCGGCCGACCCTAACCCGGTGGCGCCGTCGTGGTGGTCGTCGTCGGTGACGTCGTCGTCGTCGTGGGGAAGACGACCTTCTTCGGCGGGGCCAACGTCTTGCCGCTGAACTTGGGGGCGTCGGGGAAGTCGGCGACGACGGCCGGGTCCTTGGCCGCGTCGGTCATGTAGCGCTTGAAGATGCGGGCCGGGAACGTGCCCCCGGTGACCTTGACGCCGCGCACGTTGGTCATCTTCTTGTCGTTGCCCGCGGGGAAGCCCATCCACACCGCGGTGGTGAGCTTGGGCGTGTAGCCCACGAACCAGGCGTCGGCGAAGTCCTGGGTCGTGCCCGTCTTGCCGGCCAACGGCTTGCCGAAGCGGGCGCTGACGCCCGAGCCCCGCTCGACGACTTGGCGCAGGCAGTAGGTGACGACGTCGGCGTCGTCACGGTCGAGCACGCGCACCGACGCCGCCGACCGTTCCGAGTCGATCACCGTACCGTCGGCCCGACGCACCTCGAGGATCAGGCGGGGCGGGTGATGCACGCCCCGGTTGGCGAACGTCGAATACGCGGAGGCCAGTTCGAGCACTGACACCTCCTCGGTGCCGAGCACCAGCGATGCGTTGGCCTCGAGGGGCGAGGTGATCCCGGCCAGGTGGGCGAAGTCGACGACCTTCTGCCCGCCCAGCGCGAGCTGGGCCTGCACGTAGACGGTGTTGACCGAGTTGGCGGTGGCGTCGATCAGGTTGAGCGACGGCCCGAAGTCGGCCATGTCGAAGTTGTCGACCGGGTAGTCGGCGCCCTTGTTGGCCTTGGGCAGCACGATCGACGGCGGCGCCGGGAACGCCGACTGCACGCTGTAGCCCTCCTTCACGACGGCACCGAGGACGAAGGGCTTGAACGTCGACCCCGCCTGCCGGCCCGAACCGCCGCCACCGGTACCCATGGCGTAGTTCACCTGCGACTCGGCGAAGCGGCGGCCGCCGACCATGGCCACCACTCCGCCGGCGGCGTCGATGCTCACCAGCGCGCCCGCGGGATCGGTGTCGGGCCGGTCGAGGGTCCTGTAGACGGCGTCGTAGGCCTTGGCCTGGAGCCCGAGGTCGAGCGTCGTCTTCACCCGCAGGCCGCCCTGGTAGGTCGCGTCCTCGCCGTAGCGGCGCACGAGCTCCTGGCGCACGGCTTCGACGAAGTAGTTGGTTCCCTTGTCGACCTGCACGACATCGGGCTCACGCTTGTCGCGCTGCAACACGATCGTCTGCAACGGCACGGCCTTGGAGTCACGGAGCTGGGCCGCGGTGATCATCCCCGCAGACCGCATCCCTTCGAGGGTGCGGTCGCGCCGGCGCACCGCGGCCGCGAGGTTGCGGTCGGGGTCGGCAGTCTCCGGCGACCTGATCAAGCCGGCCAGGTACGCGGCCTCGCCCAACCCGAGCTGGCCCACGTCCTTGCCGAAGTAGGCCCGGCCCGCGGCCTGCACGCCGTACGAGCCCCGACCGAAGTAGACGGTGTTGAGGTAGCGCTCGAGGATCTGCTCCTTGTCGAAGCGGCGTTCGAGCTTGACCGCCAGCGTCGCCTCCCGGAGCTTGCGCCACAGCGTGCGCTCCTTGCTCCCGAGGTAGGTCTGCTTCACGTACTGCTGGGTGATCGTCGACCCACCCTGCAACGGCTTGCCCCGGACGTCGGCGAAGGTGGCCCGCACGATGCCGACCGGGTCGAGGCCGCCGTGGGCGAAGAAGCTGCGGTCCTCGGCGGCCAGCACGGCCTCGACCACCACGTCGGGCACGGCGCCGAGCGCGACCGGCACCCGGTTCTCGCCCGAGTCGAGCGACGCCAGCCGGGCGCCGTGCACGTCGGTGAGGAAGGTGGTCTGGGCCTGGGGCGCGGCCGGCGGCAACGGCACCTGCGACAGCAGGAAGAGAACGCCGGAGACGGCGGTGAAGGCGAAGAGGACCACGAGGAAGAGCAGCCGCCGGTAGCGCCACGCCCACGACCGCCGGCGTTGTCTCTGCATCAGGTGCCGGCGCGCCGCCCCACGGGGAAGGTGCGGATCAGGTGGTTCCAGTTGCACGCCGAGCACACCTCGACGACGTAGGCCGCCAACTCCCTCGTGCCCCGGTGCATCTTGGCCAACTCTCCGGCCGAGGTGATGCAGCGGCCCGACGCCGGCAGCCGCGACCCGAACACGTAGGTGACGTGGACGATCGAGCCCGGCTCCTCGCAGATCGGGCACTCCTCGCCCGCCGGCAGGCCGCAGTGGACGGCGTTGCGCACCAGCTCGGGGTGGGCGTCGCAGACGTCGAGCTTCGACAGCCGCCCCTTCTTGAACTCCTTGACCACGGCGTTGCGGGCCAGGCGGAAGTCGACGACGCCGGTGAAACCCCCAGCCGGGGCCCCTCGCACGGCGTCGGGACGGAACGTCATCGGCCGCCAGGGTACCGGCCCGCGGACCCCAATCACGTTTGGGAAGCGCCAGTGCGCCATGGCGTACTGGCGCTTCCCAAACGGGTCAGGGGCGGTGTGCTACCGTGCCTAGCGATATATCGGACCGATACATCGAGGGACATTTGCTCGAACTTGCCATCCTGGGGCTGCTGCACGAGCAGGAGCTCCACGGCTACGAACTGAAGAAGCGGTTGGGGGAGACCCTGGGGCCGTTCTCGGGGGCGTCGTTCGGCTCGCTGTACCCGGCACTCCGGCGGTTGGAGGCGGCGGGCGCGGTCAAGGCGGTCGAGGCCAACGACGAGCCCGCCACCCTCCACCGGCCCACCCCGATGACGGGCTCGCTCGGCGGTGAGCTGGCCGCCTTCGCCGCCCGCCACCGGGAGAAGGCCAAGGCCAAGGGGGCCGGCCGGACCCGCAAGGTCTACGGCATCACCGACAACGGCCGGCACCTCTTCGACGAGCTGCTGGCGGCCGAGTCGGCGTCGAGCGACGACGACCGCACCTTCACCCTCAAGCTGGCCTTCGCCCGCCACCTCCCGCCCGAGGCCCGCATGGGCCTGCTCGAGCGGCGGCGGGCCCACCTCGTCGAGCGCCTGGCCCAGGCCCGCAGTGCGGTCAGGGCCCGCAAGGACCGCGTCGACCTCTACACCCGCTCCGTCATGGAGCACAGCAGCGAAACGACCGAGCGCGACATCTCGTGGCTCGACCGACTGATCGAAGCAGAGAAAGGCTCCAAGTGACCAGCAAGATCCGTGTGGCCATCGCCGGCGTCGGCAACTGCGCCAGCTCCCTCGTCCAGGGCGTCGAGTTCTACCGGGGCGCCGACCCGGCCGAGCGGGTGCCCGGCCTCATGCACGTCGTCCTCGGCGGCTACCACGTCGGCGACGTCCAGTTCGTGGCCGCCTTCGACGTCGACGCCACCAAGGTCGGCCTTGACCTGGGCAAGGCTATCGCCGCCGACATCAACAACACCATCAAGTTCTGCGAGGTCCCCGAGCTCGGCGTGACCGTGCAGCGGGGCCCGACGTTCGACGGCTTCGGCGAGTTCTACCGCGAGGTGGCCGAGGAGTCGCCGCTCGAGCCGGTCGACGTAGCTGCGGCCTTGCGTGCGGCCAAGGCCGACGTGCTGGTGTCGTACCTCCCGGTCGGTTCGGAAGAGGCGCAGAAGCACTACGCCCAGGCCTGCCTCGATACCGGCGTCGCCTTCGTCAACGCCATCCCGGTGTTCATCGCCAGCGACCCGGTGTGGGCCCAGAAGTTCGTCGACGCCGGCGTGCCCATCGTGGGCGACGACATCAAGAGCCAGGTCGGCGCCACCATCGTCCACCGCACGCTGGCCCGCCTGTTCGAGGACCGGGGCACGACGATCGACCACACCTACCAGCTCAACTTCGGCGGGAACATGGACTTCATGAACATGCTGGAGCGCAAGCGGCTGAAGTCGAAGAAGATCTCCAAGACGCAGTCGGTCACCAGCCAGATCGACGCCGGCATCAGCCACCGCGACGTCCACATCGGCCCGAGCGACCACGTGCCCTGGCTCGAGGACCGCAAGTGGGCCTTCATCCGCCTCGAAGGCCGCAACTTCGGCGACGTGCCGCTGACGGTCGAGCTCAAGCTCGAGGTCCACGACTCGCCCAACTCGGCCGGCGTGATCATCGACGCCCTGCGTTGCGCCAAGCTCGCCAAGGACCGCGGCATCGGCGGCCCGGTCATGGGTGCGTCCGCCTACTTCATGAAGTCGCCGCCGGTGCAGTACCGCGACGAGACCGCCCGCGAGATGGTCGAGGAGTTCGCTAACCCGAAGGGCGAGTAGCCCGCAGGGAGAACAGCAGGGGCAGCGCCGGCATGGAGGTGGGCAACCGCCACCAGCCGTCGCTGCCCTTCTCCATGAACGGGAGCTGCTGGTACACGGTGCGGTCGTGCTCGTGGAGGAAGTCGACGGTGAGGCCGGCGTCGATCAAGCCGGTGACGATGTCGCCGAGGCCATGCTGCCAGACGTACTCGGGCAGCTTGATGGGGGCGTCGAAGTCGGCGTAGGTGCCTTCCTCCTCGAAGCGCAGCGGCTCGGCCGTGGTCGTCCAGTAGGGGTACCCGACCCGCAGGTCTTCGACGCCGGGCTCGTCGGACAGCACCATGGCCGCCGGGTGGATCTCGGCCACGTAGAGGAAGCCGCCGGGCGCGACCAACGACGCCACCACCGACGCCCACCGGCCGATGTCGGGCATCCACGACAACACGCCGTAGGACGTGAACACGACGTCGAAGCGCTCGCCGCCCAACGCTTCCGCAGCCGCGTAGAGGTCGGACTCGACGAAGCGGGCGTCGATCGACAGCTCGCTGGCCAGCCGCCTTGCCTCCTCGATGGCGACCGAAGAGAAGTCGAGGCCGGTGACGGCCGCGCCCAGGCGGGCCCACGACAACGTGTCCAGGCCGAAGTGGCATTGGAGGTGCAGCAACGTCTTGCCGGCGACGTCGCCGACCTCGCCGAGCTCCAACTCGTGCAGCGACGTGCGCCCCGCCCGGAAGCCGTCGACGTCGTAGAACTCGGAGACGAAGTGGACCGGGGTGCGCGCGTCCCACAGCCGCCGGTTGGCGGCTACGGGATCGTGGTCGCGCTCGGCTCGGCTCAGCGGACCCGCTGGCGCATGAACTTCACCGACGCCGTCGCCACTTCGGCGCCGGTGGCGTCGAGCACCCGGGAATGCAGGGTGTAGCAGGCGGTGGGCAGCGAGCGGATCGACAGCGTCGACGTCCAGGTCGCGTAGTCGCCGTGCCCGGAGGTGTCGGTCACGTTGGCCCAACCGTCGGGACGCAGCGGGCCGTTGTAGCGGGTCACCTGCACCTGCACCACCGGATGGCCGACGGGTGTCGTCCGCCGGACGGTGATGGTGTTCATCCGCACCGGGCCGACGGCGGTGCCCTGGCGGGCCCGGGCGTAGACGTAGTGCTTGCCGTCGGCCAGCGAGAGCACGTCGAGGTGGTCGGCGAACGACGTCTGGGTGGCGTCGAGCGCAGGCACGATCGGGTCGGCGAAGCCGGGATCGTCGACCGAGACCTCGACCTGGTTGGCCGGGCGGTCGGCGGGGGCGACGAAGGGCAGGTTGACGAACGAGGGCGAGGCCCCTTCGAGCACGGTGGTGCCGACGCTGGTCGACTGCTCGTGGACGATCTCGAGGGCCAGGTCGCCGAGGGCGCGGCCGGCAAACGCCGGCGGCACCGGGATGCTGAAGGCGAACGCCGTCGGCGGCGCGGCCACGGCCGCGTTCGCGGTGAGGACCTGCTTGGTCACGCGCGTCTCGCCGACGACGGCGCCGCCGGAACGCAACGTGAGGTGCAGCGTGTGGGCCGGCGACGGGCTGCTGGTGCGGACGAAGATGGTGCCCGTCACCGGGGCCTTGGTCGTCAACACCGCCGGCAGCTCCGAGGAGGCCAGCGCGTAGGGCTCGATGAAGCCGAGGCCGGCCTTCTCGAACGCGGGCTGCGCCGGTTGGAACTGACAGCCCGACTCGCGGTCGCCGGCGCTGTCGACCCGGTCGAGGAAGTAGGCGCCGTCGGCGCAGGTCGTGCCGCCGGTCCGGTGGAGGTAGAGCTTGGCCGGGGTGGCCGGCAGGTCGACCTTGGTCGGGAAGGCGGCCACGCCCGCCAGCGCCCGGATGGGGGTGACGGTCGGGTCGAGCACCGCGCCGGAAGCGGGCGTGGTCACGGCCGCGCCCAGCACGAGACCGGCGATGGGGTTGTCGCCGTGGGCCACGGGTGCGCCCGGGTCGTGGGCCGAGTTGTGACCTCCGCCGGTCCATTCGCCCCACAGGTTGGCCCGGATCAACGCGTCCTGGGCGAAGAAGTCCTCCTCGTCCTGGGCCCGGGTGGGCAACGGTGCCGTGCCCAGCAGCACCGCCCGGGCGCGGGCGCCCGAGGCCGGCTCGACGATCCCCCGGCCCTCGAGCAGGTACTGCTTGTCGTTGGGCGGCGTGGTCGGCGGGAAGATGTCGAAGTTGCCGTCATTGACGGTGGTGTGGGCCGCCGTCTTGAAGACGATCTCCATGAGCTCGTTGCGGGTGAGCACGCCGTCGTAGAGGTAGGGGCTGCCGGGTTGGGGCGTGCCCCGGGCGATGACGCCGTCGCTCCCCCAGCGCTGGCCCACGCCGGTGTCGCCGAGGGCCTCGCGGGCGGCGCCGAGCACGGTGCCGAAGACGCCGGCCGAATAGGGCGTGGCCGCCGACGTGCCGCTGTGGCTGCCGAGGCCGTGGACGGACAGCGGGTCGGCCGCGGGGATGTCGCCGCTGCCGAAGGAGGCGATGTCGACGGGCTTCCCGGTGCCGATGATCGGGCGCCGGGTGCCAGTGGTGACCGCGCCGACACGGACCGACCAACCGGGCCCGAGGTGCTCGGACGCGTAGGTCTGCTCGGGCGTGACGAAGGCGTTCTCGTTGCCGTTGCCGGCGGCGTAGAGCGCGATCTGGCCCCGCTCGGCGCTGGTCTTCGGGAAGGTGGGCGAGGCCAGGCCGGCGAAGCCGACGTTGCTCGCGGGCCCGAAGGAGTTGCTGGCCAGGTCGATCCACGGCGTGGCGTACTCCCACGACTGGTCGCTGGTCGCCTCGAGGTCGACGAGCAGGCACGTCGGGCAGAAGCCGTAGATGTTGCCCACGGCCACGCTGGCCGAGCCGGTGCCGTGGCCGTTCTCGTCGAGCAGGTGGATGTCGTCGGGCGCGGTGCTGTTGGTGAACGTGGCCGAGCCGGTGTCCATGGCGCCGACGATCTTGGTGCCGGGAACCCAGTAGAGCTTGTTCTCGACGACCGCGGCCAGGGTCGCGTGGTCGGCCTCGGGGTAGTAGTCCTCGCCCAACGTGAGGTTGAGGGCCTCGGCGTCCTTCGGGTACCCGGGGATGTACTCGCTCGGGTGGCGGGTGAAGTTGTTGGTGAGGGCGAGGGTGCGGGCGTCGGGGAACGTCGTCGCCCGGAAGTCCTCGTGGTAGAGGTTGATGCCGCTGTCGGCCACGGCCACCACCACCAGCCCGGGGTCGGGCGCCTGCGCACCCGGGGCGAGCACGCGCACGCCGAGGGTCTCGCGCTTTTCGTAGCCGGCGCCGTCGGTGACCTTGACGGTGACGAGGTGGGTGCCGATCGGGAACCCGGCCAGCACGTCGGCGCCGGGCACCTCGAAGACGTTGTCGCCGTTGAGGTCCCAGCCGACGTTGTAGGGCCCGGTGCCGCCGGTGACCTTGGCCGCGAGCTGCTGGTCGGCGCCTTCGACGAACTGGTAGGGGCCGCCGGCGTCGAGCTGCGGTGTCGGGTCGGATTCGAGGGTGTGGGCGGTGGCGACGACGTGGAGGGTGTCGTCGGTGTTCAGGTAGGCCGAGGCGACGGCCTTCCAGTCGCCGGCTGCGGGGGCGTCGACGTGGGCCACCTCCGGGTTGGACGAGCCCACGCCGGTGGTGTTGGCGTCCTCGCGATTGGACGGATCGTCGAGGTAGAGGTCGAAGTCGTTCTGGCCGGTGACACCGCCGCCGAAGCCCATCGACACGTCGAGGGTGTCGGTGCCGGCGGGCACGGCGAAGGGAAACACCTCGTCGCCGCGGTGGTGGGCGGTGGGCGAGCCCTCGAATATCTCGTCGGGCACGCCGGGGCCGGCCGCCCTCGTCTCATCCAGCAGGACGGCGTCGGTCATGCCGAGGGCGGCGACCTTGACGGTGTCGGTGGCGGTGTCGCCGTTGGCGTCGGTGACCTTGAGGTCGATGGTCGCCGGACCGGTGATGCCGGTGGTGTCGAAGGCGGTCGAGGCCGCCGCCGGCGCGGAGAACCTGGCGGTGGCGCCCTGGTAGCTCCAGGCGAAGGCGTAGGGCGCGGTGCCGAAGCTGGCGATCCCGGTGAGGGGCGCGGCCCGGCCGCTGGCCACCGCGGTCGAGGCACCGGCGTCGGCGAGCAGCGCCGGGTTGGTGCGGGCCGTGCCCGTGGCCGTCAGCGTGTCCGTGCGGAGCGGGCTCTTGAGCGTGCCGCTCGACGCGTCCTGGCCGTTGACGGTGGCGATCGCGACCCTCGCGCCGCCGGTGGCCGCAGTCGCCGGGACGATGAGTGCGCCTGCGCCGAGCAGCGCAGCGGTGGTCAGGGCAGCGCGACGCCGCCGGGAACCGACCTTCATGGTGAGACCCTCCCAGGGCAGCCAGCACCGTTGGTGGCCGCCAGGTTCAGTTGTTCGGCGCCGGGCCGCGGAACTCCTTGTCGCGTGCCGGTGCGCGTACGCTGCACGGGATGCCTCCGTCCGACAACGCCGCCGCCTGGGACCGGCACTCCGCCGCCTACCAGCAAGGCGCGGCCCTGCCCACCGACGTGGCCCACTACGGGCCCGACATCCCGACCGAAGCCGACCTCCGCTTGCTCGGCGACCTCGGGGGCAAGCGGGTGCTCGAGCTCGGGTGCGGCGGCGCGCAGTGTTCGATCGCCTTCGCCAAGCAGGGGGCGGTGGCCATCGGCGTCGACTTCTCGGCCGAGCAGCTCGCCTTCGCCCGCCGCCTCACCGAGCGGGAGGGCGTCAAGGTCGAGCTCCACCACGGCGACCTGGCCGACCTCGCCTTCGTGCGGGCCGACTCCATCGACCTCGCCTTCTCGTCGTTCGCCTTCGGTTACGTCGAGGACCTGAACCGGGTCTTTCGCCAGGTGCACCGGGTGCTGAAGACGGGCGCGCCCCTCGTGTTCTCCCTGCCCCACCCGGCCTACGACATGGTCGACGACGACAACGGCGAGCAGCCGCTGCTCATCCGCCGCCCCTACTTCGACCGCTCCCCCATCGAGTTCGACTGGAACGGCAACAAGTTCACCGCCTACCACCACACGATCTCCGACCTCTACATGGGCCTCACGCGGGCCGGCTATCGGGTCGACGTGTTGGTCGAGCCCGAGCCCAACGCCGGCGGGCCCCGCTCGATCTTCTGGCGGGAGACGTTCCGCTACGTGCCCCGCACGTTGATCGTGCGGGCGCGCAAGGAAGGGATCTAACCCTTTATCCAGGCGGCGTACGCGTGGGCGAAGAGCGCGGGCGTGCCGCCGGTGTGGAGGAAGACGATCTCGCCCTCGTCGGGGAGCTCGCGGTTGCGGGCCGCGGTGACGAGGGCGGCCATGGCCTTGCCGGTGTAGACGGGGTCGAGCAGGAGGCCTTCGCCGCGTGCGGCGAGGTCGAGGGCTTCACGGCAACCGTCGGTGGGCGCGCCGTAGCCGGCGCCGAAGTGGCCGTGGTCGACCCGGACGGTGCCGGTCGGGGTGGCCATCCCCGCGAGGGCGGCGGCTTCTGCGGCCTTCTCGGGGACGCGCTCGTCGAGGTCGGGGCGGGTGCCGACGTCGACCCCGAGGACCTTGGCGTGGTCGCCGATGCCGGCGACGAGGCCGGCGTGGGTGCCGCCCGATCCGTCGGCGGTGACGACGAGGGCGAGGTCGTCGGTCTGTTCCAGGATCTCGAGTCCGGCGGCGACGTAGCCCAGCGCGCCGATGGTGGAGGCACCGCCGACGGGCATGGCATAGGGCTTGCGGCCTTGTGCCCTGAGGTCGTCGCACGCGGCTTCGATGGCGGCCTCGGCGCCGTAGTAGTCGCGCTCGCCGGCCCACACGATCGTCGGCTGCAGCACCAGGTCGAGGAGCACGTTGCCCGTCGGCACCGACGGCTCGGGGCTGGTCAACACGATCGTGCAGTCGAGTCCGAGCTTGTTGGCCGCGGCCGCGGTGATGCGGCAATGGTTGCTCTGGCGGCCGCCGCCGGTGACGAGCACGTCGCAGCCTTGGTCGATGGCGTCGGCGCACAGGTACTCGAGCTTGCGCACCTTGTTGCCTCCGCCGCCGAGGCCGGTGAGGTCGTCGCGCTTGACGAGGAGGCGGCCGGGCGCGAGGCCGAGGGCGTGGCCCAACCGGTCGGCGGGCTCGAGCGGCGTGGGCCGTGACGACGAGAGCGACAACCGGCGGTCGAGCACGGCGGCGACGCTACCGGCAGACTGGCTCGCCATGACGGGCTCGTTGTTGCAGGAACTGATCGACGTTGCCGGATCGTCCTTGGACGATGTCTCGTTGTCCACCGACCGTTCCCGAGCCGAGGCGATGGCCCCGGCCATGGCCCGCTTGATCGCGGCGCCTTCGTCGGTGCCGGCTTGGGCGGCGGAGCCCTTCGAAGGCGGCGCCGTCGGCAACCTCTTGTACGCCGACCCGGGCGGGCGCTTCCACGTGCTCGCCGTCGTCTTCCCCGAAGGCACGTCGAGCGGCGTCCACTTCCACGGGTGCTGGGGCGTGATCGGTTACCTCAGGGGCGGCGACGAGGAGACCCGTTACGCCACCGACCCCGCCGACGCCGGCGGCGCGCCCGTCGAGGTCTCCCGCCGTTCTTGGCAGGAAGGCGACATCGCCTACCTCCTGCCCGAGGAAGGCGAAGGCTGGCACCGCGTGCGCAACCCCGGGCCAGGCGTCGGCGTCAGCGTCCACGTCCTCTGCCTCACCCCGGCCGAGCACCCGCATCTCTACTGGGACCGTGACGGCCGGCGGGCGTTGTCGTTCCCCTTCGTCGAGGTCGCCCCCGACCGCTGGGTCGCCCGGGTCGAGGGGCTTTCCTCGTAAGCCAATCGTTGCCATTTGCCTAAGACGGGCGTACCGTCCAGTCCCTCGGGCCGGCTCCGGCCACGAGACTCGGGGTCGACATGGCGGGAGGTCGCATACGAGCGGGCGGCCTCGCGCTGACCTTGGCCCTGGGGGCTATCGGTACCGGTGGATGCAGCCCGAAGTCTGAGCCGTCGGAACGAGCGGGCGCGCCTACGCCCGCCTCGGTGCCGGCGGCTCCGCTGGAGGAGGTCGCTCGGGACTTGCCCGCGGAGGTGCAAACCCGTCTCAAGGATTTCGCCGCGACCGTGCCGCCGAAGATGCCCGACTACGCCGTCGGCCTCTACAAGCAGCTCCTCGGCGTGACCCTCGTGGCGTCCCGGGCGGTCGTGCCGCTGCGGGACCGCCGGACAAGGTTGGTGGTGCTCATCGCCAATCCCAGCTCACAACCCGAAGAGGTTTCCGTTCTGTGCCTTGCCGATGCGCAAGCAACCCCGTGCTCCCCCTCGGCGACCAGTTGGCAGCAGACGATCGAAGCCCAAACCGCGGCCCGCTTCGAGGTTGATCTTCCGGCCAAGGCCGGTGAGCGAATCGACGTACCCATCCTCGTAGCCGGCGACGCCCACCGGCCCGAGGAAGCGTCGGGCGTGCTCACCGCCTACGTCGAACGCCCGCCGGCGTTGCCGCAAGCCGTGCCCGCGCCCAACCACGACACGCCCCTGGGCGGATGCGACATCGCCACCGTGGTCGACCACACCGACCCGCGCCCGACCTTCACGCCGCCTGGGGTCCGGATGCCCGACGAGCAGTTGTACCTAACGATCCAACCTTGCTCGCCCCCATTGATCGCACAAGCCCTCTTGATCGGCGACCGCACGACGGTGATGGCGCTCCGACCTCCATGGAACACTCCGATCCGCATCGACGGTTCGGGAACAGTCCTTCAACTCCCCAAGCGAACCGGGTACGCAGAACTCCAACCGATCGTGCTCCTCTATCGCGACACCGGTAAGACCGCGTGGGAAGGCCACGCCGTCGACTTCTAGCCGGTCTGCGCCGACCACCATTCGCGCAGCCGGCGTTCGGCTTCGTCGGCGCCCAAGGGCCCTTCCTCCAGGCGCAGGTCCATCAAGAAGCCCAGGGCCCGGCCGATGACCGGGCCCGGGCCGACGCCCAACAGGTCCATCACCGCCCGCCCGTCGAGATCGGGCCGCAAGGCGTCGAGCTCCTCTTGGGAACGGAGCTCGGCGATGCGGGCCTCGAGCGAGTCCATACGAGCCGAAAGCTCGGCGGCACGGCGCTGGTTGCGGGTGGTGCAATCGCACCGGGTCAGCTCGTTCAAGCGATCCAGCAACGGCCCGGCGTCACGCACGTAACGGCGGACGGCGGAATCCGTCCACCCCATCTTGTACGTGTGGAACCGCAGGTGGAGCTCGACCAAGCGGGTCACGGCCTCGACGTCCTCGGTCGAGTAGCGCAACGCCCGCATACGGTCGCGGGTGATCCGGGCCCCCACGACCTCGTGGTGGTGGAACGACACGCCGCCAGGCCCGATCGAGCGGGTCTTGGGCTTGCCCACGTCGTGGAACAACGCCGCCAGGCGCAACAGACGGTCAGCCGACGTCTTCTCGACGACGGCGATGGTGTGGGCCAGCACGTCCTTGTGCCGATGGATCGGGTCCTGCTCGAGAGCGAGCGCCGGCACCTCGGGCAGGAACTCGTCGGCCAGCCCGGTGCGCACCAGGAACCACAACCCGTCGCCCGGCGAGGGAACGACCATCAGCTTGTCCAGCTCGTCGCGGACCCGCTCGGCCGAGACGATCGACAACCGGGCCCGCATCGACGTCACCGCCGCGACCAACTCCGGATCGGGCGCCAGCCCGTAGCCGGCGATGAACCGGGCCGCCCGCAACATCCGCAACGGGTCGTCGCCGAACGACTCCGAAGGAGCGAGCGGCGTACGCAAGCGGGACTCGGCCAGGTCGACGACGCCGCCGTGGGGGTCGATCAGCTCGACGCCCGACGACGAGCCCAAACGCAAGGCCATGGCGTTGACGGTGAAGTCACGCCGGGACAAGTCGGCCTCGACCGAGGTGCTGAACTCCACGTCCGGCTTGCGGGAATCGGGAGAGTAGGCCTCGGCCCGGTGGGTGGTGATCTCGTAAACCCGATCACCACGACGGGCCCCGATCGTGCCGAAGCGCTTCCCTTGGGTCCAGATAGCGTCGGCCCACGGCCGCAGCAAGGACTCGATCGCGTCGGGCGGAGCGTCGGTCGTGAAGTCGAGGTCGTCGACGTCCCGCAGCCGGTCGAGGATGGCGTCACGAACGACGCCGCCGACCAGATACAAGGAGTACCCGGCGGCACCGAACCGCGAAGCCAGATCGGCCGTCGACTCGACCAACGGCTGCAAGCGTTCGGGGACCACCCAAGCGAGGGTAGTGCCGGCTCAGAACGTCGTGGCCAACCCTGCCTGCTGCAACTGCAGCCGGAAGTCGTGGGGATGCGAGCACACGGCCAGCGCGTCCCGCAGCGCGACCAACCCGTTCTTGTAGAGGTTGAAGAGGCTCTGGTCGAACGTCTGCATCCCGTAGTACTCGCCCTCGGCGATGACCTCTTCGATCGAGTGCTGCGAGTCGGGATCGACGATCCGGTCGAACACGCGGCCCGTCATCACCATGATCTCGGTGGTGGGGATGCGGCCGTTGCCGTCGGCCCGTTCGAGCAGGCGCTGGGAGATGACGCCCCGCAACGACGCCGCCAGGGTCAGGCGGATCTGCTTCTGCTGGAAGGGCGGGAAGAAATCGACGATGCGGTTGACGGTCTCGGTGGCGTTGGTCGTGTGCAAGGTCGAGATGACCAGGTGACCGGTCTCGGCCGCGGCCAGCGCGGCCCACACCGTCTCGGGGTCGCGCATCTCACCGATGAAGATCACGTCGGGGTCCTGACGCAGCACCCGCTTCATGGCGTTGGCGTAGTCGGTGGTGTCGGTGCCGATCTCGCGCTGGTTGACAATCGACTTCTTGTCGGGATGGAGGACCTCGATCGGGTCCTCGACGGTGACGATGTTGACCGACTTGGTCTCGTTGATGTGGTCGATCATGGCCGCCACCGTGGTCGTCTTCCCCGAGCCCGTCGGGCCCGTGACCAGCAACATCCCCCGGGGCTCGTCGGCCAGCCGGCGCACGACCGGCGGCAACCCCAGCGACTCGAACGACGGCGTGCCCGGCAGGACCCGCCGGAACACCAACCCCACCGAACCCCGCTGGCGAAAGACATTCACCCGGAAGCGACCGAGGCCGGGCACGCTGTGGGCGAAGTCGGCTTCGTTCCCTGACACGAACTCGTCGGCCCGCTCGGTCGGCAGGATGGAGAAGGCCATGCGCTCGGTGTCGGCCGGCGTCACGAACTGGAAGGGCGCAGGCGTGAGATGGCCGTCGACGCGCACGTACGGCGTCGACCCCACCTTGACGTGGAGATCGGAGCCCCGCTGCTCGACCGTGTAGCGCAGGAGCTCGTTCAAATCCAGCATGTCTTGATCATCGGATCGCGGCCGCCCGCGATTGAGCCACCCCCCGCGATTGGGACGAACGTCCTCCGGCCACCCCGCCGCCTAACCTCAGGCGCGACGTGAGCGTGACCAGCACGACCAGCGTGATCGAATCGGGCAGGGAGCGGTTGCGGGCCGGTCCCTGGCGGGGCGACCCGGTGACCGCCTACCTGAACCCCGTTCCCGGCGCTCCCCTCCCCTCGACCGACTTCGTGCGGCGCTGCCTGCGCACCCTCGCCGGCCAGGGCTACCGCCGGGTCGTGACCGGCGCCCTCTCCCCAACCGAGCAGAGCGCGTTCCGGGCCGCGGGCTTCTCCGTGACCGAGCACCTCCACCTCCTCTCCCACGACCTGCACCGCCTGCCCGAGGTGCCGGCGCCGCCGGTCGTGCTCCGCCGCGGCAGCCGCCCCGACCGCACCCAGGTCCTCGAGCTCGACCGCCTGGCCTTCGACCCGTTCTGGCGCCTCGACGCCGCCGGCCTCGACGAGGCCATATCGGCCACACCCCACACCCGCTTCCGGGTGGCCGCCGACCCGACCGACGAACGGGTCGTGGCCTACGCCATCACCGGCCGGGCCGGACGCCGTGGCTACCTCCAACGGCTCGCCGTCCACCCCGACGTCCAACGCCAGGGCCTCGGCCTCGTCCTCGTGGCCGACGGACTGCGTTGGCTGCGCCGCTGGCGGACCGAGCGGGCCATGGTCAACACCCAGCTCGCCAACGAGCGGGCCCTGGCGCTGTACGAGCGGGTCGGATTCCGGCGCGAGCCCTCCGGCCTCTCGGTCCTGGCCCGCGAACTGGATGGCTAGAGGCCGCCCCCACCGGTTTGGGAAGCGCCATTTCGCCATTGCGCACTGGCGCTTCCCAAACGCGGTGGTCATCGCGCTCGCGTTGCTCGCGCCGCTGCCGTCGATGGCGCAGGCGCAACAAACGCCGGCGGGCGCGCTGAGCCTGAGGTCGCAATCGGCGTGGCGGCTCCCGGACGAGCCCTTCACCCTCGGCCTCGGCATCCAGACGACGACCGCCGAAGCCCTCGAGCTCGCCGTCAGCGTCTACCGCCGCCTGCCCACACGATCCGACTTCGCCCTCACCCTCGAAGGCCGCCTCGCCGGCCGGCCCGCGATCGAGGTCCCGCCGATCGCGGTCACCGACCTCGGCGTCGACGCCAACGGCGACCGCAGCTTCAGCTTCGACCCCGACATGACCCGCGAGGGCGTGTACCCGCTCAAGGTCGAGCTGCGCCCGCTCGGCGGAGGCAAGGCGGTCGACAGCTTCGTCACCTACCTCACCAACGTCGGCGCCACGATCGAGGGGCCGAAGCTCGACGTCGCCCTGGTGGTGCCCGTCCACGCGCCCCCCGCGGTCCAGCCCGCCGGCCACACCGCCATCG
>JAXDPV010000242.1:0-14254 GCA_034668185.1 Actinomycetota bacterium | reverse complement strand
GCTGAGCGCGCGGATGCCGGCCGTCGGCCAGTTCGCCCCGTTCCCGGGCAGCCCGCTGACGTTCCTCCGCCTGTTCGCCTCGGGTTGGCGGACGAGCGGTCTCGGCAGCGAGGCCCCGCAACCGTTGGCCTTCGCCTTCCTCGGCCTCGGCGGCCTCGTCCTCGGCGGGGCCATGGGGCTGCTGCAGAAGGTGCTGATCCTCGGCATGATCCCGGCCGGCCTCGTCGGCGTACACCGGCTGACCGCGCCGCTGGCGTCGTGGCGGGCCCGCCTGGCCGGCGTCGTCCTCTACGCCGCCGTCCCGTTGCCCTACGACGCCATCGCCAAGGGCCGGTGGGCCGCGCTCATCTCCTATGCCGCCGCGCCCTTCGTTCTCGGGCGGTTGCTGCGGGCCACCGGCCTCGCCCCCTTCGGCGCGCCGGCCGAGAGCGAGCTCGGCCAGACCCACCGCGCCCGCGCCCAACGCGCCCGCCGCGCCCGCGCCGCCACCGCATCGGAAGCCATCGAAGAGCTCCTCGGCGCCGAGGCCGGGACCATGGACCCCATCGACACCGAGGAGTTCGCCCTCGCCCTCGAAACCCGCTTTTGGGTGCCAGATCTCACGCCCGAGCGTGAGATCTGGCACCCAAAACGGCGGGAGGTCGGGCCGGTCGGGCATCAGGTCGTGGCTGCGGCGATCCTGCTCGGGGTGGTGGGGGCGTTCGTTCCTGCGATCGCGGCCGCGGCGGTGCTGGCGGCCGTGGGCCTGGTGGTCGGCGGGCTGCTGGTGGGGGAGGCGAGGGCGAGCGCGCGGCCGTTGCTGATCGCCGCCGGCGGGGTGTTCGGCGCGGCCGTGCTGCTGGTGCCGTGGTCGCTCGAGCTCGTCCTGCCCGGCGGCCCGTGGGGCGGGTTCGCCGGCCTCGGCCTGCCGGCGTCGGCCGCCCCGAGCCTGGGCCAGCTCGTGCGTTTCGGCACCGGCCCGTTCAGCGCCACGCCCTTCGGTTGGGCCCTGCTCGTGAGCGCGGCCCTCCCGCTCGTCGTCGGCCGGCGGTGGCGCTTCACGTGGGCGACCCGCCTCTGGATGGTGGCCGCGGTGGTGTGGGGCGTGGCGTGGGCCGGGGCGAGGGGTTGGCTCGGCGTGCCCCCGCCGCCCACCGACGTGCTGCTCGCGCCCGCGGCCGTGGCCATGGTGCTGGCCGCGGTGCTCGGCCTGTCGGCCTTCGAGAACGACCTGCCCGCGTACCGCTTCGGGTGGCCGCAGCTCGCGTCGGTCGTGGCCGGGGTCGCGGCCGTGCTGTCGACCCTGCCGGCCCTGGCCGGCACGATCGACGGGCGGTGGAAGGCGCCGGCCCAGGATTTCGCCACCACCCTTTCGTGGATGCCGGAGCGCAAGGTCGACGGCGCCTTCCGCGTGCTGTGGGCCGGCGACCCGCAGGTGCTGCCCCTCGACGGGTGGCGCCTCGACGACGGCCTCGCCTACGCCAGTTCCCGCAACGGCCCGCCCGACGCCACCGCGCTGTGGCCCGCGTCCGACCAGGGCGCGACCGGCCTCATGGCCGACGCCGTCCAGACCGCCCGCCGGGGTGAGACCAGCCGCCTCGGCCACCTCCTCGGCCCGATGGGCGTGCGGTTCGTGGCCGTGCCGTTGCAGGTCGGTCCGACGACCCCGCCCCGTCGGGGCGTGGCCAGGCCCGCGCCCGCCGACCTCCTCGCCGCGCTGCGGGCCCAGGTCGACCTCAAGCAGGTGACGTCCGACGCCACCCTCGTCGTCTACGAGAACGTTGCGTGGGCCCCGGCCCGGTCTGTGCTGCCCCAGGGCGCGGTCGAGTCGAGCCGGCGCACCGGGCCCGACGCCGCCCGCACCACCGAGTTGGCCGGGGCCGTGCCCGCGCTGCCGCGGGGGTCGGCATCGGCGACCACGTTCCGCGGCCCGGTGCCGAGCGCGGGCGAGGCCTACTTCGCCGAGGCCTACTCGGCGCGCTGGCAACTGCGGGTCGCGGGCACGACCGCAGCCCACGGCAAGGCCTTCGGATGGGCCAACGCCTTCTCGGTGGACAAGCCTGGCGAAGGCACGCTGCGCTACCGCACCTCGCCCGTCCGCTACGCCGCCATCCTCCTCGAGCTCGCGCTGTGGGTCGGCGCCATCCGCTTCGTCGTGCTCGGCACCCGTCGCCGCCGCCGGGCGGAGGTGGTCGGGTGACCCCGCGCAAAGCGCCGGTCTGCGTGGTGCTCCTCCTCGCGGCCATCGGCGGCGGCCTGCTCGACCGCATCCCCTTGCACAAGCCGTCGTCGGCCAGTGGCGTGGCCCGGGTGCCGACGATGCCGTTGGCCGCGCCCCCGACGTCGTTGTCGTCGACGTGGTTCTGCGCCGGTGCCACCGCGGTGGCCGACGGCGCCGACGTCGGCGAGGGCCTCAAGGTCGCGGCCACGGGCACGCTGCTGGTGGCCAACGCCGGCGACCGCGAGCTCAAGGGCACGGTCACCATCGTCCCGAGCGAGGGCGAGGCCAAGGTGTACCCGCTCACCGTCGGGCCCCGCGCCCGCACCGCCGTCAACGAGCTCGACCTCGTCACCGCCCCATTCGTGGCCGCCATGGTGGAGCTCGACGGCGGCGACGTGGTCGTCGAGCAACAGGTCGACGGCGCCCTCGGCCTGAGCACGGCGCCGTGCGCATCGTCGGCCAACGACCGTTGGTACTTCGCCGCGGGCTCGACCGCACGCGACGACCGGATGCTGCTCACTCTCTTCAACCCCTTCCCCGAGGACGCCATCGTCGACCTGTCCTTCGCCACCGACGACGGCCGCACGGTGCCGTCCGACTTCACCGGTCTCGTCGTCAAGGGCGGCAGGCTGCGCGTGGTCAACGTGGGCGACCACGTGCGCCGCGACGTCAACGTCGCCGTCACCGCCGTGGCCCGCACCGGCCGCATAGTCCTCAACCGGCTCCAGGTCCGGGCCGGGCCGGTGAAGTCGCTGAGCCTGGCCCTGGCCGCGCCCTCGGCCGGCGCCACGTGGTACTTCCCAGAAGGCCTGGTCACCAACGGGATGACCGAGCGCTTCCACCTCTACAACCCCACGAGCCGCGAGGCCCAGGTCACCATCGAGCTTGCCCTCGAGAGCGGGTCGGCCGAGCCCTTCGACCTCACCGTCCCGGCGGGGGAGCGGCTCACCCTCACGGCCAACGACGAGGAACGCATCCCCAAGGACGTGGGCCACGGCGCCACCGTGCGATCGCTCAACGGCGTGCCCGTCGTGGCCGAGCGCACGATCGTGGCCACCGCCCCGGCCGCCCGCATCGGCGGTTCCGACACCCTGGGGACGAGGGCCGCGGCCCGCCAGTGGGTCTTCGCCTCGGGCGCGGCCAGCGACACGTTCGACGAGTGGATCGTCGTGCTCAACCCGGGTGCCAGGGCGGCCACGGTCTCGCTGCAGGCCCTGGCCGGCGGCCAACTGCTGGCGATCGAAGGGCTGCAGTCGGTGAGCGTCCCCGCCGGCCGCCGGGTGGCGGTGCGCCTCACCGACCACGTCAAACGGGACGACCTCCCGCTGCTGGTCCGCTCGACCAAGCCGGTCGTGGTCGAGCGCGGTCTCTACCGGGTGGGCGGCCTCGGCCTGGCCGTCAGCGCCGGCATCCCGCTGCGCTAGCCGGCTTCCTTCGCCTGCTGTTCCTGCATGGCCCGCACGATGGCCTCGAAGATCTTGGCCGCGTCCTCGTCGAGGTGGTTGCGGGCCTTGAGGAAGATCAAGCCGCCGATGAAGACGGGCGGGCTCACCAGCAGCAGCGCCGTGCGCAGGTTGTTGCCGAAGATGTCGGCGAGGGTGAACACGATCACCGCCGCCAGCGCCTGGCCCATGATCACCGACACCAGGTTGAAGGCGCCGAAGCCCGCACCCCGGAGGTTGGCGGGCACGGCGTCGGAGAGGCCGGCCCGCAGCGCCGGCACCGCCAGGGTGATGATGAAGGCGCCGAGTACCTGCAGGGCGAACGTCGGGGCCAGCGGCAGCTTGAGGTACGACAGGACGAAGACGGTCTGCCCGGCCAGCACGCAGTACGCCGGTATGGCCATGCGGGCGCCCTTGATGCGGGTGGCGTAACGGTCGGCGAGGCGGCCGCCGAGGAGGACACCGGGGATGCCGCCGAGCACGAGGATGGCGCCGACGTAGCTCTCGGCCAGCCCCGGCCGCACGCCCAGGTTGCGCTCGTAGAACGGCGGGAGGGCCGCGCCCACGGCGGTGATCGAGAACAGCAGCGCGGACACGCCGACCAGCGCGTAGCGCATCGTCGGGATGCTGAAGATCGTGCGCAGGTCGGCCCGCAGCCCGGCCAGCAGGTCGCGCACGAACTGGCCCGTGCCTTCCTCGAGCAGGCCCTGGCGGACGTCGACGTCGTCGTTGCCGGCGGCGTCGAGGCCGAGGCTGAGGCGGTCGGCCTCGCCCCGGCGCGGCTCGCGCAACCGGTAGACGAAGAAGGCGATGACGATGCCGGGCGTGCCGACGATCAGGAACGCGGCCCGCCAGCCGAGGGCGGCGGACACCGCCCCGCCGCCGGCCAGGCCGACGCCGAAGCCCAGGAAGACGAGCATCTGCTGGGTCGAGAAGGCCAGGCCGCGCCGCTCGGCGGGGTAGTAGTCGGCCAGGAGCGACGCGCACGACGGCTCGGTGATGGCCTGGCCGAAGCCAAGGGCCGAGCGGATGGCGACGAGGGCGCCGTAGTTGGGTGCGGCCGCGGTGAGGGCGGTGATGCCCGACCACGCGATCACGGTGTGGCCGATGGTGCGGGTGCGGTTCCAGCGGTCGGCGAGGTAGCCCGCGGGCACGCTGATGAGCCCGTTCACCAGCACGAAGCACGACAGCAGGATGCCGACCTTGGTGTCGGACAGGTGGAGGTCTCGGGCGATCTCGTTCTGCGCCCCCCGCACGATGTTCTGGTCGATCTGGTCGATCATGATGACGAGGCCGAGGATCCACATCGGCCAGTTGGAGACCCGGCCAGGTGGCCGTTTCGGTGTCTCCTCCAATGCATCGGCCGATGAAGGCGTGATCCCCAACGTCGCCGGCTCGATGGTGTCCTCGTGGTCCCCACGACCCTCGTTCATGGTGCAGTTGTAGCCAAAGGGGCGTCGCGCTGCATAGTTGACGCCGTGCCCGAACGTGTTCTGATCGCGGCGGCGTTGGTCGTGGTGGCGGTGGTGGCGGCGCGGCTGTTGGAGCGGCGGCGGCCGGCGCCGCCCACCCAACCCCGCACTTGGGCCGTGCCCACCCAGCTCGACCGGGACGACTTCGAGGGCGCGGGCACGCCCTGGTTGGTGGCCGTGTTCACGTCGGCCACGTGCGACTCGTGCGCCAAGGTTGTGCCCAAGGCGGCGGTGCTGGCCAGCCCGGCGGTGGCCGTCACCGAGGTGCCGTACCAGTCGCAGAAGGACCTCCACCAGCGCTACGGCGTCGAGATCGTCCCCACCCTCGTCGTCGCCGACCCCGACGGCGTCGTCAAGGCGTCCTTCGTCGGCGTCCCCTCGGCCACCGACCTCTGGACCGCCGTCGCCGAAGCCCGCGCCCCCGGCTCCAGCCCCGAGCCCGACCTCGGCCACACCCACCCCTGAGCCGTTTTGACCGCGGGATGCCGCCAAATTGGGCGGCATCCGGCTGTCAAAACGAGCGGTCAGGAGACGCGGGGGACCTTGGCCGTCGGCTCTTCGTGGTCGTGGTCGACGCCGCCGATGTCGGTGTCGACGCCGAGGCGGGGAACGGTGGTGTCGCGGACGGCGCGGCCGGCGGCGATGTCGACCAGGCGCTTGACCTCGGCGCCGTCGATCGTCTCCTTCTCGAGGAGGGCCTCGGCCACGGCCCGCAGGCCGTCCTGGTGCTCGCCGAGCAGGTCGGTGGCCCGGGCCTCTTGCACCCGGAGGATGCGGCCGACCTCCTCGTCGATGACCCGGCTGGTCTCGTCGGAGTAGTCGCGGGTGTGCATCAGGTCGTCGCCGAGGAACACCGCGCCCTGCGAGCCCCACGCCATCGGCCCGACGCGGTCGCTCATGCCCCACTCACGGACCATCTTGCGGGCCAGCTCGGTGTTGCCGACGAGGTCGTTGTTGGCGCCGGTCGAGAGGTCGCCGTACACCAGCAGCTCGGCGACCCGGCCTCCCATGCGGACGCACAGCGAGTCCTCGATGTAGTCGCGCGGGTAGATGTGGCGCTCCTCCATGGGCAGTTGCTGGGTGACGCCCAACGCCATGCCGGTCGGCAGGATCGTCACCTTGTGGACCGGGTCGGCCGAGGGCAACACGTAGGCCAGGACCGCGTGGCCGCCCTCGTGGTAGGCGACCCGCTCCTTCTCGTCGGGCGAGAGGGCCATCGACTCGCGCCGCTGGCCCATGATCACGCGGTCGCGCGCCGCCTCGAAGTCCTGCATGGCGATGGCGTCGGCGCCGCGGCGCACGGCGTGGAGCGCGGCCTCGTTGACCAGGTTGGACAGGTCGGCGCCGCTCATGCCGGGCGTGCCCCGGGCCACGAGCTCGAGGTCGACGTCGGGGCCCACCCGCTTGTCCTTGCAGTGGACCTGGAGGATCGGCAGCCGCTCCTCGAGGTCGGGCAGGGGCACCACGATCTGGCGGTCGAAGCGGCCGGGCCGCAGCAGTGCGGGGTCGAGGATGTCGGGCCGGTTGGTGGCCGCCATCATCACGATGCCCTCGGTGGTCTCGAAGCCGTCCATCTCCGAGAGCATCTGGTTCAGCGTCTGCTCCCGCTCGTCGTGGCCGCCGCCGAGGCCGGCGCCCCGCTTGCGGCCGATGGAGTCGATCTCGTCGACGAAGATGATCGCCGGCGCCTGCTTGCGGGCCGTCTGGAACAGGTCGCGCACGCGGGACGCGCCGACGCCCACGAACATCTCCATGAAGTCGGAGCCGGTGACCGACATGAAGGGCACGCCGGCCTCGCCGGCCACGGCCCTGGCGATGAGTGTCTTGCCGGTGCCGGGCGGGCCGACCAGCAGCACGCCCTTGGGGATGCGGGCGCCGACCTCCTTGAACTTGCCGGGCATCTTGAGGAAGTCGACGACCTCTTTGATCTCCTGCTTGACCCCGCTGTAGCCGGCGACGTCGGCGAACGTCGTCTTCGGCTTCTCGGTCGAGAACACCTTGGCCCGCGACTTGCCGATCGACATGATCCCCGACATCTGGCCCTGGGCCCGCCGGGCCATCCACACGTAGAAGGCCACGATCAGGCCGATGAAGAACACGTAGGGCAGGAACTGCACGAGCAGGTTGGGTGTGGGCGTGTCGAAGGTGAGCTTGACGCCCTTGCTGGTGACGAGCTTCTTGTCCTCGGTGTCGAACGGCATGGGCCCGTTGACGACGTAACGCTTGCCGTCGGCCAGCTCGCCACTGATGCGGCCGGTGGTGTTGTCGACCTGGGCCGTCTTCACCTGGCCCTCGTTGATCTTGGCGATGAGGTCGGTGTAGGTGAGCTGGTCGCTCGGCTTGCTCCCGAAGAACGGCGAGAGCACCAGGGCGAGGACGATCAGGACGCCGAGCACGGCCAGCACCCACCGCCAGCTCTGCTCGCCGCCGACGGGATTGCCGGGGAGCTTGGGCGGCTGCGGGTCGGGGCGGCCGGGACGGAGGTCCTGCGGCTGGCGGCTCATGGCCCCATGCTAGGTGGGCGGCGCCCGCTTGCGATCCGCACCATCCACGTATTTGCCCTGCTCGGTAGGTACGGTCGGCCGCCATGGAAGCTTCCCGCCACTGCGCACGGCCGACGTGCGGCGCACCGGCAGCGGCGACCCTGACGTACCACTACGGCAGCCGCTCGGTGTGGCTCGACAACTTGGACGAAGAGGTCGAGCCCTCGGCCTACGACCTATGCCACCGCCACGCCGCCCGTTTGCGCGTGCCGGTGGGCTGGGCGCTCGACGATCGGCGCACGCCGATCATCCAGCTCCGCCCCATCGCCGTCTGAGGCGTCCATTGCTGAGTTGTACGCCACATGTGGCATACAACTCAGCAATGAAGCCGGGGTTGGGCTACGCCATCGGGGGCTATCTCGCCGGAATCGTCGGCGGCGGCCTGGCCACCTCGGCCTGGTCCGCCGTCCAGGGCTCGAACCGTCTGTCCCTCGGCCTCCTCGCCGCCGGCCTCGCCGGCATCTGGACCGGCTACCTCGCCACCATCGCCCTCGCCACCCGCCGTTCGCTGTCACACCCGGGTGATAAACCCCCACCCAGGGGGGCGCCCAAATCTGCGCCGACGTCGGCGCGCCCCGGTTTCCGCATCGCCCTGCCGAACGACGCCGTCCTCGGCATCGCCGCCGGCGCCGCCGCCAGCATCGTGCTCGTCCCCGTCGTCTATACCGCCCTGCGAGCCGTCGGCCTCATCGACGCCGACGACGTCCACCGCCTGGCCGGCCCGGCCGAGAAGCTGGCCGACGCCGTCGGCCGGGGTGGCCCCAAGTTCGCCGTCCTCGTCCTCCTCGTCGGCGTCGGCGCCCCCATCGTCGAGGAGTGCTTCTACCGGGGCCTCGTCCAACCCGCGGCCACGCAAACCTTCGGCGCCCGAGCTGGCGTCGCCATCACCGCCGCCTTCTTCGCCCTCGCCCACCTCGAACCGCTCCAGTTCCCCGGGCTCTTCGCCTTCGGCCTCGTCGTCGGCACCCTCGCCTACAGAACCGGCCGCCTCGGCCCCGGCATCGTCGCCCACATGGTGTTCAACGGCCTGACCCTCGCCCGCCTGGCCCACCTGGGCGGCTAAAGGTTTTCGGCCCAAGCGTCGATGCCATCCCCAAGCCGACCGTGGAGGGTTCGGCGAAAACCTGGAGGAATTCCCACGATGTCCTGTCCCAAGTGCTCGGCGCGCCACCTCGTCGAGATCGGCGTCAACCTGGCCGGCAAGAACGTGACCCTGCATAGCTGCTCCCGCTGCGACAACCGCTGGTGGGACGACGAAGAGGGCGAAGTCGTCGAGCTCGACGAGGTCATCGACCTGGCCACCGTCCGCCGCTAGCCGTTTGTGACCGCCCAGGCCGGGATTTCGGCCTGACCGTTCACAAAACCCGGTGGGGGTCGGGCAACATGGGGCCCCTATGCGCCCGCCCGGGCTCCGCCAGCGCCTCCGCCAGCGCCTCCGCCGACCCTCGCTCGAAGCTGCCATCACCGCGGCCGTCGTCATCGGCCTCGGCGTCTTCATCCTGCTCCAGCTCCAGCCCGGGCTCCTGGTCGCCAAGACCACGCCCGCCGGCGGCGACATGGGCGCCCACGTCTGGGCCCCCGCCTACCTGCGAGACCACCTCCTCCCGCACGGCCGCATCACCGGCTGGACCCCCGACTGGTACGACGGCTTCCCGGCGCTGCACTACTACTTCCCGCTGCCGAGTCTGATCATCGTCGCCCTCGACACCATCCTCCCGTACGGTGTCGCCTTCAAGCTCGTCACCGCCTCAGGGCTCGTCTTCCTCCCCGCCGCGGCCGCCGTCCTCGGAAGGCAGCTCAAGCTGCCGTTCCCGACGCCGGCCCTCCTCGCCTGCATGACGGTGCCGTTCGTCTTCGACCGCTTCCACACCATCTGGGGTGGCAACGCCGCCGCCACCCTGGCCGGCGAGTTCGCCTTCTCGATCGGGCTCGTGGGCGCGCTCCTCTTCCTCGCCGCCCTCGCCCGCGCCCTCGAGACGGGCAAGGGCCGTGCCCTCGCGGCCGCGCTCCTCGCCGCCACCGCCCTCTGCCACCTGCTGCCCGCGGCCCTCGCCGTCGTCGGCGCGGCCGTGCTCATCGCCGTGCGCCGCCCCGACAAGGCCCGCTGGGGGATCGTCGCCGTGGTCGGCATCGTGGGCGCCGGCCTGGCCGCGTTCTGGTTCGTGCCCTTCATCCTGCGCCTGCCCTACAGCAACGACATGGGCTGGGAGCGGACGTTCAACTACCTCGACAACCTGTTCCCGTTCCTGCGCCACGACGACGCCGCCCCCGCGGCCGCGACCTCGCACCTGAAGCTCGTCTTCCCGCTGGCCGCGCTCGGCGTCGTCCTCGGCATCGCCCGCCGGAGAAGGGGAGTGGTGGTCCTCACCGCCGTCGCCCTCCTCATGGCCGTCGGCTTCCGCTTCGTGCCCGCGGGCCCGATCTGGAACGCCCGCCTACTGCCGTTCTGGTACCTGTTCTGCTACTTCCTCGCCGGCGTGGCCATCGCCGAGGTCAGCCTGCTCGTGCGCGACCTGTTCGCCGACCCCGAGGTCAAGGCCAGGTCGAACGCCGCGCCCATCATCGCCGCCGCCAGCGCGTTCCTCAGCGTGATCGTGCTCGCCGGCGTACCCCTCGGCGTGTTCTCCACCGGCCGCATCGACTTCCCCGGCCCGGCCTCGATCCCGTTCCCGAAGCTCCAGGCCGACAGCACCAACTTCGTGCCCGCGTGGGCCCGCTGGAACTACAGCGGTTACGAACGCAAGGCCGACTACCCCGAGTACCGCGAGGCCATCAACACCATGGCCCGTGTCGGGCGCACCGAGGGCTGCGGCCGGGCCATGTGGGAGTACGAGCCCGAGCTCAACCGCTACGGCACGCCGATGGCGCTGATGCTGTTGCCCTACTTCACCAACGGTTGCATCGGCTCGATGGAGGGACTGTTCTTCGAGTCGTCGGCCACGGTGCCGTATCACTTCCTCAACCAGTCGGAGCTGTCGAAGGTGCCGTCGCGGGCGATGCGCGACCTGCCCTACCGCGACCTCGACATCGACCAGGGTGTCGAGCACCTGCAGCTCCTCGGCGTCCGCTATTACATGGCCCTCACGCCCGAGGCCCAGGCCCAGGCGATGGCCAACCCCGACCTGCGGCTGGTGGCGTCGACCTCGCCCCACGCCGTCACCTATGGGAGCGAGACTAAGCAACGCTTCTGGCAGGTGTTCGAGGTGGCCGACAGCGAGTTGGTCAAGCCGCTGGCTTACGAACCGGTGGTCGTCGAGAAGGGTGTGCAGTCGAAGCACGGCTGGCTCGACGCCGCCGTCGACTGGTACCAGCAGCCGACCCGCTGGGACATCCCGTTCGCCGACGCCGGCCCCAAGTCGTGGCCCCACGTCCCCCGCCCGACTGCGGCCCTGCCGGCCGTGCCCACCGACGAACCCACCGTCACCAACATCCGCACCGGTGACGACCGCATCAGCTTCGACGTCGACCGCCCGGGCACGCCCGTGCTGGTGAAGGTGTCGTACTTCCCGAACTGGAAGGCCTCCGGCGCCGAAGGCCCGTGGCGGGTGAGCCCGAACCTGATGGTGGTGGTGCCGACGTCGAAGCACGTCTCGCTGCACTACGGCTGGACCGGGATCGACCTCGGCGGCTGGGCCATCACCGGCCTGGCGCTGGTGGCGGTGGCGTTGCTGCTGCGCCGGCCCGGCCTCGACCTGCCCGAGCCGAGGCCGGTGTTCCGCCGCCGCCGGCCGCCGGCCGACGGGCCCCTCGACGGCGAGGAGGTCGACGACGGCGAGGTGGCCGGGCCGTGGCCGGTGCCCGCCCTCTCGGGTTCGGGTGCCGGGGAAGGCCAAGGGGTCGAGCAGTAGGCTCGGCGGCCACATGCCGTCGCTCGATTCGATCTTCAAGGCCTACGACGTCCGGGGGGTCGTCCCCGACCAGTTCGACGAAGACCTCGCCTACGCCATCGGCGGCGGGTTCGCCCAGTTCGCCGTGCCCGGCGGCCAGGGGCGGATCCTGGTCGCCCGCGACATGCGGCCATCGGGAGTGGGCCTCAGCCAGTCGTTCATGCGGGGCGTCACCGACCAGGGCGTCGACGTGGTCGACATCGGCCTGGCCTCGACCGACCTCATGTACTTCGCCTCCGGCCGCCTCGACGCGCCGGGCGCCATGTTCACCGCTTCCCACAACCCGGCCCAGTACAACGGCATCAAGTTCTGCCTGGCCGGGGCCAAGCCCGTGGGCCAGGACACCGGGCTGGCCGAGGTCAAGGAGCGGGCGGCCAAGTTGCTCGCCGGCGACCTCGGGCCAGGGGGCGGCAAGGTCACCACCGACGACCTGCGCGAGGCCTTCGCCGACCACGTGGTGTCGTTCGTCGACAAGGGCGTGCTCCGGCCGTTCAAGGTGGTGGCCGACACCGCCAACGGCATGGGCGGTTACGTCGTGCCCACGGTGTTCGACCGCCTGCCCTTCGACCTCGAGATCCTCTTCGCCGAGCTCGACGGCACATTCCCCAACCACCCGGCCGACCCGATCCAGCCGGAGAACCTCAAGTCGTTGCAGGCCCGCGTGCTCGAGACCGGCGCCGACGTCGGCCTGGCCTTCGACGGCGACGCCGACCGGGTGTTCGTGGTCGACGAGAAGGCGAAGCCGATGTCGGGCTCGCTCACCACCGCCATCGTGGCCAAGGCCATGCTGGAGAAGCACCCGGGCGCGACGATCCTCCACAACCTCATCTGTTCGAAGGCCGTGCCCGAGGTCGTCCGCGAGAACGGCGGCACCCCCGTGCGCACCCGCGTCGGCCACTCGTTCATCAAGGAGACGATGGCCGAGACCGGCGCCGTCTTCGGCGGCGAGCACTCCGGCCACTACTACTTCCTCGACAACTACCGGGCCGACTCCGGCCTCATCGCCTCCATGATCGTGCTCGAGCTGTTGAGCAAGGCGGGCCAGCCGCTGTCGGAGCTGCGCAAGCCGTTCGAGCGCTACGCCGACTCGGGCGAGATCAACATGGAGGTCGACGACCCGCTGGCCGTCATCGAGCAGGTGGCCGCGCACTACGAGGACGCCGGACAAGACCGCCTCGACGGCCTCACCGTCGACTTCGGCGACTGGTGGTTCAATCTCCGCCCGTCGAACACCGAGCCGTTGCTGCGGCTGAACCTCGAGGCTCGCACGGCCGAAGACTGCGCCCGGCACGTGGCCGAGGTCGAGCAACTGATCAAGAAAGGTTCCTGATGGCCCTGAATCCGAAGCTGCTCGAGGTGCTCGCTTGCCCCGAGGACAAGGGGCCGTTGCTGTACTTCGAGGACGAGGCCACCCTCTTCAACCCCCGGTTGAACCGGCGCTACGCCATCAAGGACGACATCCCGATCATGCTGGTCGACGAAGCCGAGACCGTCGACGACGCCGAGGCCGCCCGGCTGGTGGCCAAGGCCGAGAGCGCCGGCATCAGACCGACGTTCGAGGAGTCGGCATGAGCCCGACCCCGGAGCGGCTCGACAGCATCGGCATGTTCGACCTCACCGCCGGGCTGCCCGAGCAGGTGGCCGACGCCGCCCGCAACGCCCGCGGCACCGAGGGCCTCCCCGAGAAGCAGGCGATCGAGCACGTCGTCGTCCTCGGCATGGGCGGCAGCGGCGTGGCCGGCGACATCCTCCAGGCGGCCGCGGGCCCGTTCATGTCGGTGCCGGTGGTGACGGTGAAGTCGTACGAACTGCCGGCCTTCGTCGGCGACGGCTCGCTGGTGTTCGCCATCTCGTGCTCGGGCAACACCGAGGAGACGTTGGAGGCCGCGACCGAAGCGGCCATGCAGGGCGCCAAGATCGTGGCCGTCACCCAGGGCGGCGACCTGGGCAAGCTGGCCGCGGGTTGGGGCGCGCCGGTGATCACCGTGCCCGACATCCCCCAGCCCCGGGCGGCGCTGGGCGCGCTCTCGATCCCCCCATTGGTCGTCCTCGAGGAGATCGGGTTGTTCCCGGGCGCGACCCAATGGATCGACCTCGCCATCGCCCAACTGCAGCGCCGCCGCGACCAGTTGGTGCGCGACGGCAACGAGGCCGAGCAGCTCGCCCGGCGCATCGGGCGCACGATCCCCTTGATCCACGGCGGCGGCGCCCTCGGTGCGACCGCGGCCATGCGGTGGAAGACGCAGGTGAACGAGAACGCCAAGGCGCCGGCGTTCTGGGCGGCCCAACCGGAGTTGTGCCACAACGAGATCCAGGGGTGGGGCCAGCACGGCGACGTGACCCGCCAGGTGCTGACGTTGATCGCGCTGCGCCACGACTCCGAGCACCCGCAGGTGATGCGCCGGTTCGACATCACGGCTTCGTTCGTCGACGAGGTCGTGGCCTCGATCGAATCGGTACACGCCGAGGGCGAGGGCGACCTGGCCCAGCTCCTCGACCTGGTGCTGTTCGGCGACTTCGTCTCGCTGCACCTGGCGTTCCAGGAAGGCATCGACCCCGGGCCCGTGCCCGTGCTCGTCGAGCTCAAGCAACGGCTCAAGGAGGGCTGAGGACATGGAGGATCTCGCAGGCAAGGTGGCAGTGGTGACGGGCGCGGCCAGCGGCATCGGCCGGGCCACGGCCACGGGGTTCGCGACCGAGGGCATGAAGG
>JAXDPV010000241.1:0-19622 GCA_034668185.1 Actinomycetota bacterium | reverse complement strand
GACAAGATCGACCTCACGACCGAGGAGCTGACGACGCTGGCCAAGGAGCAGGAGATCCCCGGTCGCTCGAAGATGTCCCGCGAGGAGCTGGCCGCCACCGTCGCCCCCGGCTAGCCGGGCGGCGACGAGATGCTGTAGCGCAGCGGCAGGTGCTTGAGGCCGCCGACGAAGTTCGTGCTGGTGAGCTCGGGCGGGCCCGCGAGCGACGCCGACTCCAGCCGGGGGACGAGCTCGGTCAGCAGGGCCCGGATCTCCATCTTGGCGAGCTGCGCGCCCAGGCAGTAGTGGGCGCCGAACCCGAAGGCCAGGTGCCGATTCGGCGAGCGGCCGACGTCGAAGCGGAAGGGGTCGTCGAACACGTCCTCGTCGCGGTTGGCCGACGGGTACGACAGCATCACCCAGTCGCCGGCGTCGAAGTCGTGGCCCCGCAAGCTGTAGGGCGCGGTGGCGGTGCGCATGAAGTGGCGCACCGGCGTGACCCACCGGATGATCTCGTCGGCCGCGGTGGCGATGAGGGCGGGGTCGTCGCGCAGGCGCTGTAGCTGGTCCGGGTTCTCGACGAGGGCCTGGATGCCACCGGCCATGGCCGACGACGTGGTGTCGTGGCCGGCGGTGGCGATGATGATGTAGTAGCTGATCATCTCGACGATCGAGTACGGCTGGCCGTCGACCGAGGCGTTGGCGATGACCGAGGCCAGGTCGTCGGTGGGGTTCGCCTGGCGGTCCTTGGCCAGGTCGCTGAAGTAGGTGAAGAAGTCCATGAGGATCGCGCCCATCTCCTCGGGCGTGCCCCCCTGGCCGAGCTCGGGGTCGCTGGCCCCGAAGAGCTGCTGGGTCAGTTGCAGCATCCGGGGGTAGTCGCCCTCGGGCAGGCCCAGGATCGACAGGATCACCTGCAGCGGGAACGGCATGGCGATGTCGCGGGCGAAGTCGCACTCGCCGCCCAGGTCGGCCATGCGATCGACGGCGTCGGTGGCCAACTGGGCCAGGCGGGGTTCGAGGCCGGCGAGGGCCCGGGGTGTGAACCAGTCGGAGGTGATGCCGCGGTAGGCCTTGTGCTCGTCGCCGTCGAGGTGGATCAAGGTCCGCAGCAGGGGCATACCCTGCGCGTTCTGGCGGTCGACGGCCGCCTGGGGCGCGATCACCGGCAGGGGCGCGTTGGTCCACGCCGCCGGATGGAGCTCGACCTCGTGGACGTCGGCGTGCTTCGTCAGGACGTGGAAGGGCGGATAGTCGGGGTGCTCGACCAGGTGGACCGGGTCGTCGCGGCGGAGGAGCGCGCACGCCTCGTGGAATGCGGCGTCGTCGGCGAAGGCGCTCGGGGTGACGAAGACCTGGCCTGCTTCTGTGACGTTCATCGGACTCCTAGTTGATCAGCGGGTCGCGCGGCAGGCCCAGGATCCGTTCGCCGATCTGGTTGCGCTTGATCTCGGACGTTCCGCCGGCGATCGACATGCCGCGGTGCATTAAGACCATGTTGTTGCTGATGCTGGCGGCGCCGTCCATGAACGCCGACTCGGGGCCGTTCAGCTCGGTGAGGATGGCCACGGCCTCGTGCCCGAGCTCGGAGCCGACCAGCTTGGTGATCGCGCCTTCGGGACCGGGCTCGTGGCCCGACACCGCCCGGCTCGCGCTCCGCAGGTTCAAGAGCCCGTTGGCCTGGTACTGGGCGATGTATCGGCCGACCCGAGCCGCGCCCCCGGTCAGCCGATCGGGGTTGGCGTCGAGGGACGACACCAGCGCCGCGCCCGGCATCGACATCCCGCCCCCGCCGCCGCCGATGCTGACGCTCTCGTTGCCGAGGGTGGCCCGGGCCACCGTCCAACCGCCGTCGACCGGCCCGACCACGTCGTCGTCGGGGACGAGCACGTCGGTGAAGAAGACCTCGTTGAACCCCGAGAGCCCACTCGTCATCTTCAGCGGCCGCACCTCGACGCCTTCGGCGTGCATGTCGATGACCATCGTCGTGATGCCGTCGTGCTTGGGCGCGTCGGGGTTCGTGCGCACGGTGGCGAAGCCCAGGCCGGCGATCTGCGCGCCGCTGGTCCACACCTTCTGGCCGTTGACCAACCACCCGCCGTCGACCCGGGTCGCCCTCGTCTTGATCCCGGCGGCGTCGGACCCGGCGTCGGGCTCGCTGAAGAGTTGGCACCACACGACGTCCTGGCGAAGCGCGGGCAGCACCCAGCGGGCCACCTGGTCGGCGTTGGCGTACTGGATCAGGGTGAGGATCACCCAGCCGGTGATGCCGTAGTTCGGCCGTTGCACCCCGGCGGCGGCGAACTCCTGCTCGATGACGAGCTGCTCGACGGGACCGGCGTTGCGCCCGTGGGGCGTGGGCCAATGCGGCATGACGTAGCCGGTCTCGATGAGCTTGGCCCGGCGCTCGCCGTCGGGCAGGTCCTTGACGCCGGCGGCGAAGGCCCGCACCTCGGAGCGGATGGCTTCGGCCTCGGGCGGCAGCTCGATGGCCTTGGCCCTGGTGACGCCCCGCCGCGTCAGGGCCACCAGGTCGGCGGCGGCCGCGCCCGGTTCGAGAAAGGTGAGCAACGTCGTCGCCCGGCGCATGGCCAGGTGGGCGTCGTGCTCCCACGTCATGGCGATGCCGCCGTGTACCTGGGTGTTGAGGTTGGCGCAGAGGTCGGCAGCCGGCGCCGCCAGCGAGGCCGCTACCGCGGCGGCGTAGCTGAGCTGGTCGCCGCCGGTCGTCGCCGCCCTGGCCGCATCCCACACCGCCGAGGTGGCCAGCTCGGTGGCCACGGCCATGTTGGCGCAGTGGTGCTTCACCGCTTGGTACGTGCCGATGGGACGGCCGAACTGGAGGCGCTGCTTGGCGTAGGCCGCGGCGGCGTCGGTGCAGTCGCGGGCCATCCCGACGGCCTCGGCCGACAGCAGCACCCGGGCCAGGTCGACGAGGACCTGGCGAGCGCCGGACAACACCGTCGCCGGCGCGGCCTCGAACGACACCCGCGCCGTGCGCCGGGTGGGGTCGAGGTTCTTGGGCACGTCGACCCGAACCCCGGCGCCCACCTCGACCACGGCGACGTCGTCGCCCGCGGCCACGACGAGCACCTTGGCCAACCCGCCCCCGAGGACGTTGCCCGCCGATCCCGACGCGGTGCCGCCGTCGATCGTCACCGACCCGCCCAGCCCGACGCCCGCCGGGGTCGAGCCGTCGGCCAGCCCCGGCAGCAGCCTCGCCTGCAACGACTCGTCGCCGGCGGCGGCGATCACCGCGCTGGCGATGACCGTCGGGAGGAACGGACCAGGAGCGATGGCCCGGCCGAGCTCCTCGACCACCACGACCAACTCCTCGAGCGAATAGCCCGAGCCGCCGTGGGCCTCGGGCAGGTGCAGCCCGAGCCATCCGAGGTTCACGCCGTCGTCCCAGAACTCGGGCAAGCCCTCGGCATCCGACTCCAAGAGCTGGCGGGCGGCCAGGCGCGCCTCCCGCTTCTGCAACAGCTCGGAGACCGTGGTCGCGAGCGCTCGGTGGTCTTCGGTGATGGCGATCGACATGGCGACAGCCTGGACCGCCGGACCGGCCGCCGTCAACAGTCCAGACAGCGGATACCCGAAGAACGTGCCTGGAAACGGGCTACTTGATCGCCTGCCAATAACCTGACTACGTTACCGAGGGTGAAGCTCTCTACGTCGATCGGGTACACCGGGGATCCCAGGAGCGCGGCCAAGCGGGCCAAGGAGCTGGAGTCGGCCGGCATCGACATGATCTGGGTGGCCGAGCTCTACAGCTTCGACGCCATCAGCATCCTGGGCTACCTCGCGGCCCACACCGAGCGGGCCGAGCTGGCGACCGGCATCATGCCGCTCTACTCCCGCACGCCGGCGCTGGTGGCCATGACCGCGGCCGGCCTCGACGCCGTCTCCGGCGGCCGGTTCGTGCTCGGGCTTGGGTCGTCGGGCCCGCAGGTGATCGAGGGCTGGCACGGCGTGCCCTTCGACAAGCCCCTCACCCGCACCCGTGAGGTCATCGACATCTGCCGCCTCGTCTGGAAGCGGGAACGTGTCGTGTACGACGGTGAGGCCTACACCTTGCCCCTGCCGCCGGAGCAGGGCACCGGGCTCGGCAAGCCGTTGAAGATCATCAACCACCCGGTGCGCGCCGACATCCCGATCTTCGTCGCCAGCCTCGGGCCCAAGAACGTGCAGATGACGGCTGAGCTGGCCGACGGCTGGCTGCCGGCGTTCTTCCATCCCGAGAAGGCCGGCGACGTGTTCGGCGACGACATCGCTCTCGGCACGAAGCTTCGCGACCCGGCCCGCGCCCCGCTCGAGATCGTGGCCGGCGGCACCGTGGCCATCTGCGACGAGGACACCGCGACCAAGCTGCGCGAGCGCGGCCGCCCGGGCACCGCGCTCTACGTCGGCGGCATGGGCGCCAAGGGGCGGAACTACTACAACAACGTCTTCCGCCGCTACGGCTACGAGCAGGAGGCCGAGCAGATCCAGAACCTCTACCTCGAAGGCAAGAAGGACGAAGCCGCCGCCCTCGTGCCCGACGAGTACCTCGCGGCCACGGCCATGGTCGGCGACGAGGGCTACGTCCGCGAGCGCATCGAGGCCTACCGGGCCGCCGGCGTCACCCGCCTCAGCGTCAACCCGGTCGGCGACGATCCGCTGAAGCTCATCGAGAAGATCAAGGCGTGGACGGAATGACCGGCCACCCGACGGAAGTGAGGACTTCGATGCCCGAGCAACGGCCGTTGGTCGACTACCTGGTGCTTGGCGACGACCCCCACCTGGTGGCGTGGGAGTGTGCCGCGTGCGGCGCCCGCTTCTTCGACCGCCGCAACGCGTGCGCGAGCTGCGAAGCCGACGAGTTCCGCCGGGCCCGCATCACACCGGAGGGGATCGTGCGGGCCTTCACCATCGTGTCGCTGGCCGCGCCCGGGGTTCCGGTGCCGTTCGTGTCGGCCGTCGTCGACTGCGACGGCACCAGCGTGCGGGGCAACATCGTCAACGTCGAGCCCGACGACGCCCACGTGGCCACGGGCATGAAGGTCCGGCTGGTGACCAACTCGATCGGCGTCGACGACGACGGCGTCGAGGGTGTCGGGTTCGGCTTCGAGCCGATCAACTAGGGATCGAGGAGAGAGATGGCTGAAGACGTTTGGATCCTCGGGATCCACATGACAAAGTTCGGCAAGCACCCCGACAAGGACGCCGTCGACCTGGCCGCCGAGGCCGCCAGGGCGGCGTTGGCCGACGGCGGCGTGAAGATGAAGGACATGGGCATCCTCGCCGCCGGCAACCTGATGAACGCGGGCGCGGGCATCGGCCAGCAGTTGCAGAAGCAGATCGGCCAGACGGGCATTCCCGTCTACAACGTGGCCAACGCCTGCGCCACGGGGGCCACCGCGTTGCGCACCGCGGTCATGGCCATCAAGGCCGGCGAGGTCGACTACGGCCTGGCCGTCGGCGTCGAGAAGCTGGCCGGCGCCGGCCTCCTCGGTGGCGGTGGCCGCGGCGGGGGAGCGAAGGGCACCCACTACGAGCCCAGCGGCCGCTTCGGCGCCATCGCCCCGACCGACGGCCGCATCGGTACCGCCACCATGCCGGGCACCTTCGCCCAGGTCGGCATGGAGTACGGCCACAAGTACGGCGGCGTGTCCTTCGAGCTGTTCGCCAAGATCAGCGAGAAGAACCACGCCCACTCCACCCTCAACCCGCTGGCCGCCTACAACAAGAAGATGACGCTCGAGCAGATCATGGGCGACGTCATGATCGCCTACCCCAACACCAGGCCGATGTGCTCGGCCAACTGCGACGGCGCCGCCGCCGCGGTCGTCGTGAGCGACTCGAAGCTCAAGACGCTGTCGCTCGAACAGCGGCGGCGGGCGGTCAAGATCTCGGCGTCGGTGCTCACCACCGATCCGTGGGAAGAGGCGTGCCAGGTGCTCCCCGACGTGAACACCCTCACCCGCAACGCCGCCCGCCAGGCCTACGAGACCGCCGGCATCGGCCCCGACGACCTCGACCTGGTCGAGCTGCACGACTGCTTTGCCACCGCCGAGCTCGTCCACTACGACAACCTCATGCTCTGCGAGGAGGGCGGCGCCGCCGACTTCTTCAACAGTGGCGCGCCCTGGCGCGACGGGGCCAAGCCGGTGAACGTGTCCGGCGGCCTGCAATCGAAGGGCCACCCCATCGCCGCCACCGGCATCGCCAACGTGTGGGAGGTCGCGACCCACCTCAGGGGCGAGGCCGGCGACCGCCAGATCGAGGGGGCCAAGGTCGGGCTGGCCCACGTGATCGGGCTCGGCAGCGCGTGCGGCGTACACATCCTCGAGAAGGCCGTCTGACAGGATCGTTCGATGGCGGCCGAGTTCAACCTTGCGCAGCTCCTGGAATCGGTGGCCGGCGTCGTGCCCGATCGGGAGGCGCTGGCCTGGGGCGACCGGCGCTTCACGTTCGGCGAGCTGGCCGAGCGGGCCCGCCGGTTCGCGTCGTTCCTGCACGAGCGGGGGTTCGGCGTCCACACCGCTCGCGAGGACCTCGCCGGCCACGAGTCGGGCCAGGACCACCTCGCCCTCTACCTCTACAACGGCAACGAGTACCTGGAGGCCATGCTCGGCGCCTTCCGGGCGCGGGTGGCGCCCTTCAACGTCAACTACCGCTACGTCCGTGACGAGCTCCAGTACCTGCTGGCCGATTCGGGCGCGCGCGGCATCGTCTATCACTCGTCGTTCGCCCCGGTGCTCGGCGACATCCTGGCCACGCTGCCCGCGGTCGAGCTGCTCGTCCAGGTCGACGACGGCTCCGGCAACGAGCTGCTGCCCGGCGCCCTCGACTACGAGTCGGTCGTCGCCGCCGGCGATCCGGCCGGGCCGCCGGTCGACCCTTCGCCCGACGACCTCTACATCCTCTACACCGGCGGCACCACCGGGATGCCGAAGGGCGTGCTCTGGCGCCAGCACGACATCTTCGTCGCCGCCATGGGCGGCCGGGCGGTGGCCGACTACGACGCCGTCGTGGAGCGGGCGCGGGGCGGTGGTATGCGGTGCCTCCTCCTGCCGCCGCTCATGCACGGGGCCGCGCAATGGATCTCCATCAGCACCCTGAACGGCGGCGGATCGGTGGTGTTCCCGCGCGAGACCCGCCAGTTGGAACCGCGCGACGTGTGGGACACGGTGGAGGCAGAACAGCCCCTCATGCTGAGCGTCGTCGGCGACGCCATGCTCCGGCCGTTGCTGGCCGAGCTCGAACGCCAGCCCGCCGACCTGGCGTCGCTGCGGGCGGTGGTGAGCGGGGGCGCGCCGCTGCACCCCACCCTCAAGGAGAAGCTGACGGCGATGGCGCCCAACGTGATGATCCTCGACGCCGTCGGGTCGTCGGAGACCGGCGCCCAGATGAGCCAGACCCACGTGCCCGGCCAGCCCGCCCCCAACCTCTTCACCCCCGGGCCCGGCACGGTCGTGCTCGACGAGGAGCTGCGGACGCAACTGGCGCTGGGCGCGGAGGAGATCGGCTGGCTCGCGCAGCAGGGTTCCGTGCCCCTCGGCTACCTCGGCGACGCCGCCAAGACGGCCCGCACCTTCCCCGTCGTCGAGGGCGTGCGCTACGCCGTGCCCGGCGACCGGGCCCGGCTCCTGGCCGACGGCCGCATCGAGTTGCTCGGTCGTGACTCGGTCACCATCAACACCGGTGGCGAGAAGGTGTTCGCCGAAGAAGTCGAGCGGGCCATCGGCGCCCACGACGGCGTCGACGACGTGGTCGTGGTCGGGCGGCCGAGCGAGCAGTGGGGCCAGGAGATCGTCGCCCTGGTGCAGCGGGCCGAAGGGTCCGAGGTCGGCGCCGACGAGTTGGTCGCGCAGGCCGCGCAATCGCTCGCCCGGTACAAGCTGCCGAAGGCGGTGGTGTTCGTGCCCACGGTGGTGCGGTCGCCGTCGGGCAAGGCCGATTACCGCTGGGCGGCGCAACGGGCCCTCGAGTAATGGCGCCCGTCAACTCCCGTGCGGCCCTCATCGCCGCCGCCCTCGAGGAGTTCACCGACAAGGGCTACGAGACGGCCACCCTGGCCAGCATCGCCGAGCGGGCCGGCGTGACGACGGGCGCGGTCTACGCCCACTTCCGGGGGAAGCTCGACCTGTTCTTCGAAGCCGTCGGCATCCGCAGCGTCGACCGCGTGATGCACGGGACGTTGGCCGACACCGCGGCCAAGCCGTCGCTCGACGCCGCCGCAGTCCTCGGCCGCGACCTGGCCAGGCCCGTCGCCCCCGAGTCGCTGCTGCTGCTCGACGTGCTGGTGCTGGCCCGCCGCGACCCGCGCTTGGCCACGACCATGCGCCGGTTGATGGCGACCAAGCTGGAGGCCTGGACGGCGGCGGCCGAGGCCGGTCGAGCGGCCGGCGCCATCACCTCCGACCTCGACGCCGAGGACATCGCCGCCCTCCTCGCGCTCTTGGCCGTGGGCAAGATGGCCCTCGCCATCGTGCAGCCCCGGCCCCCGAGCGCGGCCGCGCTCATGCGGATCGGCGACGCCATGCTCACCGGCGCGGGGGACGGGTCGGGGAGCGCGGACCCGCTCTCCGCGGTGGCGACCGAAGCCGCGAGGGCCATGCGGGCCCGGGCCGACTTCGAAGCCGCGGTGGTGGCGGCGTCGGAAGCGGGCCACAGCCTGCGCCAGGTGGCCGAGGCCGCGGGCGTGTCCCACGAGCAGATCCGGCGCATCGTGGCCGACAAGCGGGCCTCCGCCTGACGGCAACGTTGGTCGAGTTCTGGCCGACGTTTTACCCGATCCACAGCCGACGCCAAGCTTCCCCGGGGACAGTGGACGGGTGTCGACCACGTTCGCTGCACCCCCGCAGGTCGCCCGTGAGGGCCTTGCCCTCGCGGCCGTCACCGCGGGCGCGGGGCTCGTCCTCGGGTTGTGGTGGCACGACACCGGCGCGCTCAAGTCCGTCGCCGACGAGCTGACCGCGGCCGGCCGGATCACCGGGCTCCTCGGCACCTACCTGTTGCTGGTCGAGGTGCTCCTCCTCGCCCGCATCCCGTTCCTCGACCGGGTTATCGGCATGGACCGCCTCACCGTGTGGCACCGCCGCAACGGCGAGTACGTCGTCGGCCTGCTGTGCGCCCACGCCGTCTTCGTCACCCTCGGCTACGCGATGGCCGACGGCCGCAATCCGCTGGCCGAGCTCTGGGTGTTCCTGCGCAGCTACCCCGACATGCTGGCGGCCACCGTCGCCCTCGTCATGCTCGTCGGCATCGGCGGGATGTCGGCCCGGGCCGTGCGTCGGAAGGTCGCGTACCCCACGTGGTACTTCGTCCACCTGTACGTCTACCCGGCGACCGTGCTGGCCTTCGCCCACCAGCTCGCGAGCGGCGACCAGTTCGCCACCCACCCGTTGAGCCGCGCCTTCTGGATCGCCCTCCACCTCGGCACGGCCGCACTTTTGATCGGTTACCGGGTGGTGCAGCCGGTGGTGTCGAACGCCAGGCACCGGCTGGTGATCGAGCGGGTCGACCCGCAAGGGCCAGGCGTGTTCTCGCTCACGATCTCGGGCCGGCGCATGGACGAGCTCCACGCCGAGTCCGGCCAGTTCTTCCTCTGGCGCTTCCTCACGCGCGACGGATGGTGGCAGGCCCACCCGTTCTCGCTCTCGGCCGCGCCCGACGGCCGCCGGCTGCGCATCACCATCGAGGCCGCCGGCGACCACACCACCAGGATGGCCCGCCTTCGCCCGGGCACGCGGGTCGTGGCCGAGGGTCCGTACGGAGCGTTGACGCCCCGGCGACGGCGCCGGCGCAAGGTCGTGCTGGTCGCGGGTGGCATCGGCGTCACTCCGCTGCGGGCTTTGCTCGAGAGCCTTCCCGCCGGGCCCGGCGACCTGTCCTTCCTCTACCGGGCCAACAGCCGGGAGCAACTCGTCCACCGCGACGAGCTCGAGGCGCTGGCCGCGGCTCGCGGTGCCCGGCTGGCGTACCTGCTCGGGCCCCGCCGCCCCGGCCACGACCACCTCTCGCCCGAGGTCCTGCGGGCCCAGATCCCCGACATCGCCGAGCACGACGCCTACGTGTGCGGGTCGCCCGGGTTCGTCGACTGGGCGGTGCGGTCGTTGCGCAAGGCCGGGGTCGGCCGCCACTACATCCACGTCGAACGCTTCGAGCTGTAGGAGTCACACCATGCGCCGTGCCGTTGCTGCTTCATTCGGATCTGCGGTGGGCCTCGTCGCCCTCCTCCATTACAAGACGGTGCCGAGCGCGTCGGCCAGCCGGCCGTTGACCACGTCGGCGCCTCCTACGACGGTGGCCCCCACGACGGCGGCGCCTCCGACCACGACGACGCACCAGACGACGACGACCCCGCCCACGACCGCGCCGCCCGCCGAGCGCCGGGTCGACGGTCCGGTCGTCACCAACCGCTACGGGCCGGTGCAGGTCGAGGTGACGCTGCGGGGCTCGACGATCGTCGACGTCCAGGCGTTGCAGTTGCCGAGGGATCGATCGCGCTCGGCCGACATCAGCAACCGGGCCGCGCCGATCCTGCGGAGCGAGGTGCTGGCGGCCAACGGCACCCAGATCCACACCGTGACCGGGGCCACCTACACGACCACCGGCTACATCCAGTCGCTCCAGGCCGCCCTCGACCAGGCCCGCCGGTGAGCACCCACGTCGAACACGTCATGGGGATGGCGGTCAGCATCGACGTGCGCGGCGACCAGGATTCGGCCAACGCCCGCGCCCTAGCGGACGAGCCCATCTCGTGGCTGCATTGGGTCGACGCCACCTTCAGTACCTACAAGCCCGACAGCGTGATCAGCCGCATACGGCGGGGCGAGCCCGACGTCGAGGGTGCGCCCATCGTCGTGCGCCACGTTCTCGCCCGCTGCGACTCGCTGCGGGAGGAGACCGGGGGAGCCTTCGACGCCGGCTCGGGCCCGACGCTCGACCCGTCCGGGTACGTGAAGGGTTGGGCCGTCGACGTCGCTTCCGATCTTCTGGTCGAGGCCGGCGCGCCCGACCATTGCATTAACGCCGGCGGCGACGTGCGCCTCCGGGGCCGGCCCCGGCCGGGCGAGGAGTGGCAGGTGGCCATCGCCCACCCCCTCGTGGTCGACGCCGCCTGCGCCATCCTCCACGTGGGCGACGGCGCGGTCGCGACCTCGGGCATCTCGGAGCGGGGCGCGCACGTGAGGATTCCCCGCACCGGCGCCGCCGCCCTCGACCTGGCCTCGGTCACCGTCGTCGGCCCCGACCTGGCGACGACCGATGCCTACGCCACCGCCGCCCTCGTCCTCGGCATGGACGCGCCGGCCTGGCTGTCGCGGCTCGAGGGCTTCGAGTCGCTCGTCGTCGACGCCGCCGGCATGGTGTGGCAGAGCGACGGCCTTCCCCTCGTCGAGGAAGCCTTGCGTCCTTCGGCCTGACGTGCTTATCTACAACCTAATGGTTGTAGATCTGCTGCCGAACGAACAGGCCGACCGGGTGTTCCATGCCCTGGCCGACGCCACCAGGCGAGACATCCTGCTGCGTACCCTCGAAGGCCGGCACAACGTCTCCACCCTCGCCCGCCGCTACCCGATGAGCTTCGCCGCGGTCCAGAAGCACGTGGCCGTGCTCGAGGGCGCCGGGCTGGTGGTCAAGGAGCGCAGCGGCCGGGAGCAACTGGTGAGCGGCAACGTCGACACCATGCGCAAGGCCTACCGCCTGCTCGAGCAGTTGGAAGCGGTCTGGCGGGGCCGCATCGACCGGATGGGCGACCTGCTCGCCGAAGACAAACGACACCACGGAGGAACGAAACTATGACCGTTACCAGCGTCCTGAAGGACCCCGAGGCCCTGACGATGACGATCACCGCCGACCTCGACGCCACCGTCGAGCGGGCGTGGCAGCTCTGGGCCGACCCCCGCCAGCTCGAGCGCTGGTGGGGACCGCCGACCTACCCGGCCACGTTCGTCGACCACGACCTCTCGGCCGGCGGGCGCATCTACTACTTCATGACCGGGCCAGAAGGCGACAAGGCCCACGGCTGGTGGAAGGTGCTGTCCGTCGATGCGCCGAACCGCCTCGAGTTCGAGGACGGCTTCGCCAAGGACGACGGGTCGAGGGACGACGCCATGCCCACCATGGTGATGGTCGTCACCCTGACCGAGCGCGACGGCGGCGGCAGCCGCACCGCCATCGAGACCCGCTTCCCCTCGCTCGAGGTCATGGAGCAGATGGTGTCGATGGGCATGGACGAGGGGATGGCCGGGGCCATGGGCCAGATGGCCGGGATCGTCTCCGGCTAGTCGACCTCGGTGGCCGCGGCCACGAACTGGCTGGAGTAGAGGTTGTAATAGGCGCCGCCGGCGGCCAGCAGCTCCTGGTGCGAACCCTGCTCGACGATGCGGCCGTGCTCCATGACGAGGATGACGTCGGCGCCGCGGATGGTCGACAACCGGTGGGCGATGACGAACGAGGTGCGGTTGGAGCGCAGCGCGTTCATCGCCTGCTGGATCAACACCTCGGTGCGGGTGTCGACCGAGCTGGTGGCCTCGTCGAGGATGAGGATCGAGGGGTCGGCGAGGAAGGCGCGGGCGATCGTCAGCAACTGCTTCTGGCCGGCGCTGATGTTGTCGCCCTCCTCGTTGATCAACGAGTCGTAGCCGTCGGGCAACGAGTGGACGAAGCGGTCGACGTAGGTGGCCCGGGCCGCCTCCAGGATCTGCTCGGGCGTCGCCGTCGGGTTGCCGTAGGCGATGTTGTCGCGGATGGTGCCGCCGAACAGCCACGTGTCCTGGAGCACCATGCCGATCTTCGAACGGAGCTCGGCCCGGGGGATCGAGGAGATGTCCCGGCCGTCCAACAGGATCGACCCGCCGTTGAGCTCGTAGAAGCGCATGATGAGGTTGACGAGGGTGGTCTTGCCGGCGCCGGTGGGGCCGACGATGGCGATCGTCTGCCCGGGCTCGGCGACCAGCGAGAGCGACTCGATCAACGGCGAGCGGGGGTCGTAGGAGAAGGTGACGTCGCGGAACTCGACCTTGCCCCGGGTCGGGGGCGGGTCGAGCGACACCGCCGCGTCCGGGCTCTGCTCGGAAGCATCCAGGAACTCGAGCACCCGTTCGAACGAGGCGATGCCCGACTGGAACACGTTCATCAGCGAGGCCAGTTGGGTCAACGGCATGGAGAAGGTGCGGGAGTACTGGATGAAGGCCTGGACGTCGCCGACGGTGATGGCCCCGCTGGCCACCCGCAGGCCACCGACGACGGCCACGATCACGTACTGGACGTTGCCGAGGAACATCGTGGCCGGCTGCATCAGGCTCGACATGAACTGGGCCCCGAAGGATGCCTGGTAGAGCTCGTCGTTGGTCGAGCGGAACCTGGCCTCGACCTCCTGCTGGCGGCCGAACGCCTTCACGATCGAGTGGCCGGTGAACGTCTCCTCGACCTGGGCGTTGAGCGAACCGGTGTGGCGCCACTGGGCGATGAAGCGGGGCCTGGCCTTGGTGGCGATGAAGCGCATCGAGAACACCGACACCGGCACCGTCGTGAGTGCGACCAGCGCCAGCAGGGGCGAGATGGTGAACATCATCACGGCCACGCCAACCAGCAACAGGATCGACGTGAGCATCTGGCTCATCGTCTGCTGGAGGCTCTGGGCGATGTTGTCGATGTCGTTGGTGACCCGGCTGAGCAGGTCGCCGCGGGACTGGTGGTCGACGTACTTCAGCGGCAGCGAGTTCAGCTTGTGCTCGACCGCTTCCCGCAGCCGGTACATCAGCCGTTGCACCACGCCGGCGAGGATGAAGCCGGTCAGCACCGACAGCAACGCCGACGTGCCGTACAGCAGCACGGCTTCGAGCAGCACGTGGTGCAGGGCCGGCATGTCGATCCCGTGCCCGAGGACGCCACGGACGATGACGTCGGTCCCGTGGCCGAGCACCCGGGGGCCGAAGACGTTGAGCGTGGCGCTGACCACGGCGATGACGCCGACGATCGCCACCATCCGCCACTCCGGCTTGAGCAGCGTGCCCAGCCGGCGGAGCGAACCGCCGAAGTTCTTCGACCGCTCCAGCGGCACCGCCCCCGCGTTCCAACGGGCCTGGGTCCGTTCCTGGGCCGGCGGCAGGTCCTTGTCGTTGCGCTCGTCCTGGACCACGCTCATGCCGCTGCCTCCTGCTCGCCGATCTGCGACTCCACGATCTCGGCGTAGGTCGGAGACGTCTCCAACAGCGACTGGTGGGTGCCCTCGCCGACCACGACGCCGTCCTCCAGCACGATGATGTTGTCGGCCGTCGAGATCGTCGACACCCGTTGGGCCACGATGACGACGGCGGCGTCGGCGGTGTACGGCGCCAGCGCCTCCCGCAGGCGGCTGTCGGTCAGCAGGTCGAGGGCCGAGAACGAGTCGTCGAACAGGTAGATGTCGGGCTTGCGCACCAGCGCCCTGGCGATCGACAACCGCTGGCGTTGCCCGCCGGACACGTTGGTGCCGCCCTGGTCGATGACGGCGTCGAGGCCGCCCGGCATCTCCCGCACGAAGTCGGCCGCCTGGGCCACCTCGAGGGCCTCCCAGATCTCGTCGTCGGTGGCGTCGGGCTTGCCGTAGCGCACGTTGCTGGCCACCGTGCCGGAGAAGAGGTACGGGCGCTGGGGGACCAGGCCGATGCTGGCCCACAAGGCCTCGGGTTCCAGCTCGCGCACGTCGATGCCGCCGACGAGCACGGCGCCCGAGGTCACGTCGAAGAGCCGGGGTATGAGGTTGACGAGCGTCGTCTTGCCGGCGCCGGTGCTGCCGACGATGGCGGTGGTGGTGCCCGGTCGGGTGGCGAAGGTGACGTCGTTCAGCACGGGGTGCTCGGCGCCGGGGTAGTGGAAGCCGACGCCCTGCAGTTCGAGTTGGCCGTGGTGGGAGACCTCGGTGATGGGATTGGCCGACCGGCCGACGCTCGGCACGGTGCGGAGCACCTCACGGATGCGCCCGGCCGAGACCGACGCCCGGGGGATCATCGAGATCATGAACGTGGCCATCATCACCGACATCAGGATCTGTACGAGGTAGCTCAGGTAGGCGACGAGCGAGCCGACGTTGATGGCGCCGCTGGCCACCCGGCTGGCGCCGACCCAGAGCACGGCGATGCTGGAGAAGTTGATCAACAGGTTGACGGTCGGGAACATGCCGGCCATGAGCCGGCCGCCCTTCAACGACACCGCCGTCAGCTCGGAGTTGGCCTCGGCGAAGCGGGCCGTCTCCTGCGGTTCGCGCACGAAGGCCCGGACGACGCGGATGCCGGTGATCTGCTCGCGCAGCACCCGGTTGATCTGGTCGATGCGCTCCTGCATCAAGCCGAAGGCCGGCATCATCTGCGACACGATCGTGCCGAGGATCACCGCCGCCACCGGGATGGCCACCGCCAGGATGGCGGAGAGCCCGACGTCCTGGCGCATGGCGGCGAAGATGCCGACGACCAGGGTGATCGGGGCCGAGATGGCCATGGTGCAGGTCATGACCACGAGGATCTGCACCTGCTGGACGTCGTTGGTGATGCGGGTGATCAGCGAAGGTGCGCCAAAATCGCCGACCTCCCGGGCCGAGAACTCGGTCACCTGGTGGAAGAGGGACTTGCGCACGTCGCGGCCGAAGCCCATGGCGACCTTGGCGCCGAAGAAGACGGCGGCGATGGCGAAGCAGCCCTGCACGAGGGTGAAGGCGATCATCAACATGCCCTCGCGGTGGATGAAGCCGTTGTCGCCCCGCAGGATGCCCTGATCGATGATGCGGGCGTTGAGGCTCGGCAGGGTCAGGGCGGCGATCGTCTGCACCGCTTGGAGGGCGACGACCAGCGCCAGCAGCCGCTTGTACGGCTTGAGGTGTTGGCGGAGCAGGGCGAGCAGCATCTATGCCTCCTTCTTGGCGACGCCGTAGAGGAAGCGGCGGGCGATGTCGCGGGGCGAGGCCGGCTCGTCGATCATCATCGGGTGGCTCATGGCGAAGGTGAAGGCCCGCAGGGTGCGGGCGGCGACGGTTGGGGACACGGTGAGCTCGTCGCGGTGGCGCTTCAGCAGCGCGACCAGCGCCGGGCTCTCGAGCATCGGGCGCTTGGCCCGGTCGTGGAAGCGGGTGCCGATGCTCGACGCCAAACGCCACACGTCGACGACCCTTCGTTGGGACAGCTCCACCGCCTTGGTCACCGTCGGCTCCAGGGCCACGCCCGGGTCGATCGCCCGCAGCGACTGCTCGAACGGGCTCGGGTCGAGGGCGGCGTCGATGACCGCGGCCAGCAGCTCCTCCTTGTCGGCGAAGACGCGGAAGATCGTGCCTTCGGCGATGCCGGCGGCGTCGGCGATCTGTCGGGTCGTGACCATGTCGCCGTTCTCCAGGATGAGGGGGAGGGTGGCTTCGATGATCATCGACCGGCGCTCTCCGGCGGGCAGGGCCGCGGCCCGCCGCCTGGTCGCGATGGTGGTGTCACTCACGCCGGGCAGTATATGAGTGAGAACTCACTCATAGCAAACCGGACGGCTGACGGTTCACGGCTCAGGCCAGGTAGACATCGCGGCGCCGGCCGGCGACCGCGGCCCTCAGGTCGTTGAGGTCGGCGAGTGAGGCCTCGGCCCGGGGTGGGTCGACGGCGGCCAGGCCGAGGACGAGGGCCTCGATCAATACCAGGGTCGTGCCGTGGCTGGAGAACAGCCCGGGCGTGCCCCGGCCGCAGGGGAGGATCGTGCCCACCCGGTCGGCCAGCTCCTTGGGCACGGCGTCGGTGACGAGGACGATCGGCACGGACAGGGCTTCGCACCGGTCGACGACAGCCCGCACCCGGCTGTTGGTGCGGCCGTAGGCGAGGAGGACGACAGCGTCGCCCGGCGAGACGGCGAGGAGCTCGTCGGCCAGGTCGGTGCCCGCGCCCCGCACGACCGTGCTCGGGTGGCCGAGCCGGGAGCCGAGGGTGGCGCCGTACTCGGCGACCGCGGCCGAGGGGCCGACGCCGCTCCAGAAGATGCGCCCGGCCGGGGCCAACACGTCGACGGCCTGTTGGAAGAGGGCGGGCCCGATGCGCCTGGCGGTGCCGTCGAGGGCGCCCACGTGGTGGTCGATGAGCGAGTGGAGGATGCTCTCGCTCTCGCGGCCCTCGGTCAGGCTGCGGCGCAGGCGCTCCTCCAGGGACACGTCGCGGGCCGACGCGCTGATGGCGCGGCGGAGGTCGGCCAGGCCGGCGTAACCCAAAGCCTTGGCCGTGCGGATGATGCTGGCGTCGCTGGTACCCAGTTCCTCGGCCAGGTCGGCGGCCGAGAGGAGCACGACCTCAGGGCCGGCGGCCAGCAGGTGCTCGGCGATGCGGCGGGAGACCGGCGTCATCGAAGGGGCCGCCTCGGCGACCCGTTCGGGGAAGCTGAGTTGGCGGTGGCGCTTCCGTTGTCGTGACTGCGACGTTTGGGGAGTCATCGTGTTGTGTATGCTACAGGCCATGCACGACGTCCTGCTGTTCCTTGCGGCTTTCCTGGCGGCGGCGGTCGAGATGGTGGAGGCGCTGACGATCGTCCTCGCCGTGGGGGTCACCAGGAGCTGGCGGGCCACCGGGTGGGGCGCGGGTGTGGCCCTCGTCGCCTTGGCCGTCATCGTCGGCGCCCTCGGCCCGGCCATCACCCGGCTGCCCATCGACGGCCTGCGGCTGTTCGTCGGCACGATCCTGTTGATCTTCGGCCTCCAGTGGTTGCGGAAGGCCATCCTCCGTGCGACCGGCCTCAAGGCCATGCACGACGAGGACGCCATCTTCCGTTCCGAGGTCGAAGAGGCCAGGGAAGCCGCGGTGGTCGAGCGGGCCGGCCTCGACTGGTACGCCTTCACCGTCGCCTTCAAGGGCGTGTTCCTCGAAGGCCTCGAGGTGGCGTTCATCGTCGTGACCTTCGGCGCGACCCAGGGCAACGTCCCCTTGGCCGCGGCCGGCGCCGCCGCCGCGCTCGTCGTCGTCCTCGTCGTGGGCGCGCTGGTACACGCACCCCTCAGCCGGGTTCCCGAGAACACCCTCAAGTTCGGCGTCGGCGTCATGCTCACCGCCTTCGGGATGTTCTGGGCGGCGGAGGGCGCGGGCGCGTCGTGGCCCCATGGCGACCTCGCCATCCTCGGCCTGCTCGCCTTCGTGATCGCGTCGGCGCTCGGGTTGGTCGCGATCGCCCGGGTCGAGACACCCACGCCGTCGAACCCGAGGGAGGTGGCGGCGTGAGCTACCTCGTCCGGTTCGTTCGCTTCTGGTACGACTTCATCGTCGGCGACGACTGGACCGTGGCGGTGACCGTCGTCGTGGCCGTGGCCGTCACCTGGGCCGTGGCCGACCGCGGGGGAGTGGCGTGGTGGATACTCCCGGCCGCCGTCCTGGTCACCCTCGGTGTCTCGGTGTTGCGCGCCCGGCGGGCAATCCGCAAGCCGGACGGTGCCGTGGATTAGGTCAGGGCCGAGCCGGCCCGGCGACCTTGCGCACGATGGCCTCGCGGGCGCGGTCGGGCAGGAGGCGCACCATCGCCGACATGACCTTGGCGTCCTTGCCCACGGGATAGCGGGCCTTGGGTTTGGCCGAGAACAGCGCCTGCTCGACGACCGCGGCCACCTTCTCCGGGCCGATGCCCTGGCGGTCCTGCATCTCGATGCCCTTGCGGATGCCCGCCATGTGGCCGGCGTAGAGCGTGCGGGCGGCTTCCGGGAGGTCGCGCTCGAGGCGGTCGGCGGTCTCTCGGCCCTTGGCCCAGATCGGCGTCTTGATGGCGCCGGGCTCGACGACCGACACCCCGATGCCCCACGGCTGCAGCTCCTGGCGGAGGGAGTCGCCGATGCCTTCGATGGCGAACTTCGAGGCGTTGTACGGGCCCATCATCATGGTGGCGACCTTGCCGCCGATCGAGCCGATGAAGACGATCCTGCCCTTGGCCGCCCGGATCAGCGGGAGCACCGTCCTGGTGACCGCGACCTGGCCGATGACGTTGACCTCGAGCTGTTCGCGCCATTCGTCGATCGGAAGGTATTCGAGCGGGCCGCCCCTGGCCACGCCGGCGTTGTTCACCAGGCCGTCGAGCCCGCCGTCGCCGTCGTCGGCAATCTGCTTGGCGACGGCGTCGATCTGGGCCTGGTCGGTGACGTCGAGGAAGACGGGTATCAGGCGGGGCGACCCCTGCCCGGCGAGGCGTTCGGCGTCGTCCTCCTTGCGCACGCCGGCATAGACGCGGTGGCCGAGGCGGTCGAGGTGCAAAGCACACGCTTCGCCGATACCGGTCGAGGCGCCGGTCACGAGGACGGTCTTCATGGCCGAACACATTGCCAGCCGGCTCCCATTGGCGCCACAACCGGGCCCAAGGGCGGCGGGCGACGGTGGCCATACCCAACCCGAAAGGAACGCTGCCTATGAGCAACTTCAGGAGTCGAATGGCAGGCGCCCTCCTTGGCGCCCTGCTGGCGTTCGGTATCGGCGGCGCCAGTTTGGCGTTTGCCCAGACGGCCGACGACAACACCACCCCGACCACCCAGACCCCGGCCGCGGGCGACACCGCGCCGGCACCGGTTCCTGGGCCCCGAGCCCACGACGATGCCAACTGCCCCAACATGGGCGGTTCGTCGGGCGGCGGTGGTGGAGGTGGTGCCACCCCCAGCGGCGCGACCACGCCGAGCGTCTGACCACCCG
>JAXDPV010000240.1:0-20017 GCA_034668185.1 Actinomycetota bacterium | reverse complement strand
CTGCCGCAGGACGCCGACACCGACGGCATGTACCTCCTCCGCCTCCGCACGCCCGACTGACGAACCACCCAACCCGTGGACGAAGGGCGTCAGGAACGACGCCAAATGTCCACGAGTTCGCGAGGGGGACGGCAGACTCGTGCCGATGGAGCTGCTGGCGAAGGTCATCACCGTGTCCGACGGGGTCGCGGAGGGGGTGCGGGAGGACCGCTCCGGCGCGGCGCTGGCCGACCTGCTCGCGAGGTCGGGGTTCGAGGTGGTCGAGCGGGCGGTGGTGGCCGACGGCCGCGACTCGGTGGCGACCGCGCTGAGGTCGTTGACCGACGGCTTCGCCGGCTTGGTCGTCACCACCGGCGGCACCGGCTTCGCCCCTCGCGACGAGACGCCCGAAGGCACCCGCCTGGTGATCGAGCGGGAGGCGCCGGGCCTGGCCGAGGCCGCCCGCCTGGTCAGCCCCCTCGGCCGCCTGTCCCGCAGCGTGGCCGGCATCGTCGGCCGGGCCATCGTGCTCAACACGCCGGGCTCGCCCGCCGGGGCCGTCGAGTGCTTCGACGCCGTGGCCGACGTCGTGCCCCACGCCCTCGCCCTCTTGGCCGAGGAACCCACCTCCCACTAGAGTGGTCGAAACGCGAACGAACGTTTCGCAGACGACCAGAGGAACCATGACCGAGGTTCGGGACGACGGGGCAGAGGCCAAGGGCCGGGCGCTCGACCTGGCCGCCGCCGCCCGCCTCCGCGCCCACCCCAACCCCTGGGTCGGCGCCGTCCTCCTCCCCCCGTTTGGGAAGCGTGAATACGCAATCGCGGACTCAGGCTTCCCAAACGGATCGACGGCGGCCGATGGCGGGGCCCATGCCGAGGTCGCGGCGCTCGCCGAGGCGGGGGAGGCGGCTCGGGGCGGGACCCTGTACGTCACCCTCGAGCCGTGCTGCGCCTTCGAGGGCAAGCGGACGCCGGCGTGTGTGCAAGCGATCGTCGAGGCCGGGGTGGCCAAGGTCGTCGTCGGCTTGGTCGACCCCGACCCCCGGGTGAACGGGCGGGGCATCGCCGCCCTGCGGGCCGCGGGCGTCGAGGTCGAGGTCGACGACGAGTGGGGTGAGCAGGTCGCCGAACAGCTCGCCCCCTACGTCCACCACCGCACGACCGGCCGGCCCTACGTCGTGCTCAAGCTGGCCTCGACCCTCGACGGCCGCACCGCCGCCCCCGACGGCACCAGCCAATGGATCACCGGGGACGAGGCCAGGGCCGACGCCCATCGCCTGCGGGCCGAGAGCGACGCCGTCCTCGTGGGCGCGGGCACGGTCAGGGCCGACGACCCGTCCCTCACCGTGCGCCACGTCGAGGGCCGCGACCCGCGGCGCATCGTTCTCGGCACCGCCCCCAAGGCGGCCAAGGTCCACCCGTGCGACGAGCTCGACGGACCCATCGAAGCCGTGCTCGACAAGCTCGGGGCGGAGGGCGTGGTCCAGCTCCTGGTCGAGGGCGGGGCCGGCGTGGCCGGGGAGTTCCACCGGGCCGGCCTGGTCGACCGCTACGTCGTCTACCTGGCCCCCGTGTTCGCCGGCGGCGACGACGCCAGGGGCCTGTTCTCGGGCCCGGGCGCGACCACGATCACCGGCTTCACCAGGGGCCGGATCGTCGAAGTCACCCAACTGGGCAACGACCTGAAAGTGGTGGTGGAGGCCTGATGTTCACCGGCATCGTCGAAGAGCTCGGCCGCCTCCGCCAAAAGGAAGGCAACCGCTTCACCTTCGACGCGCAACTCGTGGTCGAGGACGCCAAGGTCGGCGACTCGATCGCGGTCAACGGCTGCTGCCTCACCGTCGTCGAGATCGGCGAGGGTTGGTGGGCCGCCGACGTGGTCGACGAATCGCTCCGCAGAACCAACCTCGGCCACACCGAGCCCGGCGACCAGGTCAACTTCGAGCGCCCGGTCAGGGCGGCCGACCGCCTCGGCGGCCACATCGTCCAGGGCCACGTCGACGCCGTGGGCGAGGTCGTCGAGCCCGCCCCCGACCTCCGCGTCACGATCCCGGAAGACCTCAGCCGTTATGTGGTCGAGAAGGGGTCGATCACCGTCGACGGCTGCAGCCTCACCGTCGTCGAAGCCAACAAGACCGACTTCACCATCGCCGTCATCCCCCACACCGCCGAGGCCACCACCCTCGGCTCCCGCCGCCCGGGCGACCAGGTCAACCTCGAAGTCGACCTCGTCGCCAAGTACGTCGAGCGCCTTCTCGAAAGCAGGTCGTGACCAATGCCGTTCGCTGACGTGGAGAAGGCCATCGCCGCCATCGGCCGGGGCGAGATCGTGATCGTGGTCGACGATGAAGACCGCGAGAACGAGGGCGACCTGATCATGGCCGCCGAGTTCGCCACCCCCGAGAAGATCGCTTTCTTCCTCCACCACACCTCGGGCTACATCTGCGCGCCCATCACCGGCCAGCGGGCGAGAGAGCTCGAGCTCCCGCCGATGGTGGCCAACAACACCGAGACCATGCGCACCGCCTTCCTCGTCACCGTCGACGCCCGCCGGGGCACGTCCACCGGCATCTCGGCCCACGACCGCAGTGCCACCATCCAGGCCCTCGTCGACCCGGCCACCCGCCCCGACGACCTGGCCCGCCCCGGCCACATCCTTCCCCTCGAAGCCAGGGAGGGTGGCGTCCTCAAGCGGGCCGGCCACACCGAAGCCGCCATCGACCTGGCCCGCCTGGCCGGCTGCTACCCCGCAGGCGTCCTGTGCGAGATCGTCGACGAGAAGAAGATGGACATGGCCCGCCTCCCCGAGCTCAACCAGTTCGCCGAGGAGTACGACCTGCTGGTGATCTCGATCGCCGACCTCGTCCGCTACCGGCGCCAGCGGGAGAAGTTGGTGCGCCGCATCTCCGAGGCCCGCATCCCCACCCGCTACGGCGACTTCACCTGCTACGTGTACGAGTCGCTGCTCGACGGCACCGAGCACCTCGCCTTCGTGCGGGGCGCGCCCGCGGGCGAGGACGACGTGCTCGTGCGGGTCCACAGCGAGTGCCTCACCGGCGACGTCTTCGGTTCGCTGCGTTGCGACTGCGGGCCCCAGCTCGACGCCGCCATGAAGCGCATCGCCGACGAGGGCATGGGCGTGATCGTCTACCTGCGGGGCCACGAGGGCCGGGGGATCGGCCTGGCCAACAAGATGAAGGCGTACAAGCTGCAGGAGCAGGGCTTCGACACCGTCGATGCCAACACCCAGCTCGGCCTGCACGCCGACTCGCGGGAGTACGGCATCGGCGCCCAGATGCTCGTCGACCTCGGCATCACGACCATGCGCTACCTCACCAACAACCCGGCCAAGTACGGCGGCCTGGCCGGCTACGGCCTGGAGATCACCAGCCGGGTGCCGCTCGAGATCAGCCCCAACCCGGAGAACATCGACTACCTGCGCACCAAGCGGGAGCGGATGGGGCACCTGCTCGAGGGCCTCGACGATGTCCTCTGACGCCAAGTCGAAGGACCGGGTCGTCCGCGAGCTCAACGGCCGGGGGATGCGGATCGCGGTGTTGTGCGGCCGCTTCAACGACGAGATCACGATGCGCTTGTTGGACGGGGCCCGCCGTGGACTGTCGTCCGTGGGCGTCGAGGACGTCACCGAGGCCTGGGTGCCGGGCGCCTTCGAGCTCCCGTTCGCGGCCAAGGCCCACGCCGAGTCGGGGCGGTTCGACGCCGTCATCGTGTTGGGCGCGGTGATCAGGGGCGAGACCACGCACTACGAGATCGTCTCCGGCGAGTGCGCCCGCGGCGTCCAGGACGTGCAGCTCACCACCGGCGTGCCCGTGCTCTTCGGCGTGCTCACCACCGAAGACCTCGACCAGGCGCGGGCCCGCTCCGAGGGCCCCGGGGGCCACAACGTGGGAGAGGAGTGCGGCCTCGGCGCGGTGGAAGTGGTTGGTCTGTTGCGCTCGGTCCGCGAGAAGATGGACTGATGCTGCGCCTGGTGCTGCCCAAGGGAACCCTCGAGTCGCCGACGTTGAAGCTCTTCGAGGAGGCCGACCTGGCCGTCAGCCGGAGCAGCGACGTCGACTACAAGGCGACCATCGACGACCCCCGGGTCACCGACGTCCGCATCCTCAGGCCCCAGGAGATTCCCCTCTACGTGGCCGACGGCATGTTCGACCTCGGGGTGACCGGGCGGGACTGGATCGAGGAGCAGGGGGCTGAGGTCGTCTCCCTCGGCCAGTTGCGGTATTCCAAGAACACGTCCCGGCCGGCCAACATCGTGCTGGCCGTGGCCGAGGACTCGGCGGTCGAGTCGGTGCGCGACCTCAAGAACGGCGTGCGGGTCTCGACCGAGTACCCCGGGCTCACCCGGCGGTTCTTCGCCGGCCACGGCATCGAGGCCGACATCACCCTGTCGTACGGCGCGACCGAGGCCAAGATCCCCGACATCGCCGACGCCGTCGTCGACCTCACCGAGACCGGCCGGGCCTTCCGCCAGGCGCGCCTGCGCATCATCGACACGATCCTGTCGTCGTACACCGAGCTGGTGGCCAACCCGGCGGCGTACGAAGACCCGGCCAAGCGCCACGCCATGGAGCAGATCCACACGCTGTTGCAGGGGACGTTGGAGGCGCGGGCCAAGGTGCTGGTCAAGCTCAACGTGGCCAGCGACAACCTCCAGCGGGTGATCGAGCTGGTGCCGTCGATGAAGTCGCCGACGGTGTCGAAGCTGTACGACCAGGAGGCCTACGCCGTCGAGACGGTGGTGGCCAAGGCCGACATCAACACGCTGATACCGGCGCTCAAGGATGCGGGGGCGAGCGACATCATCGAGCTCCCGCTGTCCAAGATCGTCCACTGAATGGCGTCGGGAGTCGTCGTCGCCTTCGACGAGGACGCGGGCTTTGGCACGGTCCGGTCCGCGGCCGACGGGCGGGAGCTGTTCTTCCACTGCACCCAGATCGCCGACGGCTCACGTTCGGTCGAGGTGGGCGCGGCGGTGCGCTTCTCGGTCGTGGCCGGGCACCTCGGGCAGTGGGAGGCCGCGGGTGTCGAGAAGCAGTAAGCAGGCGTTGGTCGGCATGGCCGGGTTTCTCGTCGTGCTCTTCACCATCGCCTTCGTGTCGGCCCGGGCCAACCACACCCACGGCCTGCGGGTTGATGTGTTGTCGGCGCGGCGGGCCGAGCCCGGCGACACCATCCCTGTGACGATCTCCGTGCGTGACACCGAGGGCCGGGTCGAGGCGGTCCGTGTCGACTTCGGCGACGGTCGGGTCGAGACCCAGGCCGTCCCCAACGCCGCCTGCGCCACGCCGCTGAGCCAGGACGTCGACCTCACCCACCACTTCGACTTCACCGGCGTCTCCACCGTCACCGCCCGGGTCACCACCGGCGGCTGCGGCGCCGCCACCGAGACCGTCGAGGCCATCCGCACCATCGAGATCCGCCGGGTCAGGCGCTAGGGCCCTCGCCGAGGTTGGCCGCCTTGATCTGGACGAAGGCCAAGCGCAAGGAAGCCAGGCCCTCCTTGAGCTGGGCCTCGTGCTGGCCGAGGCGGCCGGGGAGGCCGTCGGTCAGGGCGGCGAGGGCGTCGATGGCGACCGACGCCTCCGCCAACTGCGGGGGCCTGAGCGAGAGGTGGAGCGCGGCCAGCTCGAACAGCCCGAAGCAGTGGTTGGCCACGACCTCGCCCGCGGGCGTGGCCGCCAGCTCGCGCTGGAGCTCCTCGACCTCGGCCTCGGGCGGAACCTCGGGCGGAAGGTCGTGCTCGACGGGCCGTTCGCCCCCAGGTGTCCAGATCGAAGACATGCTGCTAGCCTAAATGGCAAAACCGAACAGGAAAGCGGGGCCTCACCGCCCCCACCCGGCCATCGCAAGGTGCGCCCGGGTCGGATGACCACCAGGAGCCACGGGTGGGCGTTGCTTTCCGACGCCTGCCCGTTTTTCGCGTTCGGGCCAGGCAGAACCCAAGGAGTGATGCCGCATAGCCGTACCCCCTGTCAGCAACGAGCCGAGGATCAACGATCGGATCCGGGCCCGGGAAGTGCTCCTCGTCGACAGCGACGGCACCAAACTCGGTGTCCGGCCCCTGCCCGAGGCGCTCAACATCGCCCGGGAGCAGGACCTCGATCTGGTCGAGGTGGCCCCCGGGGCCAGCCCCCCGGTCTGCCGGATCATGGACTACGGGAAGTTCAAGTTCGACGCCGCCCAGCGGGCCAAGGAGTCGAGGCGCAAGACCTCGTCCGTCACCCTGAAGGAAATGAAGTACCGGGTGAAGATCGGCCAGGGCGACTTCGACACCAAGACCCGCAAGGTCATCCAGTTCCTCGGCGAAGGCCACAAGGTCAAGATCACGATCATGTTCAGGGGCCGGGAGACGGCCCATCCGCACCTGGGCAAGGAGATCCTCGACCGGATCGCCGAGCGGGCCGTCGACACCGCCAAGGTGGAGTCGGCGCCGAAGCTCGACGGGCGCAACATGATCATGGTGCTGGCACCCGACAAGCGGGCCCAGGCCGCGGCCAAGGCGGCCCACACCAGGCCCCACGACGCACAAGACGCAGAGCAGCAACCGACAGAGACGCAGGAGACCACCGATGCCCAAGATGAAGACTGACAAGGGCGCAGCCAAGCGCTTCAAGATCACCGGCAGCGGCAAGATCATGCGCCGCAAGGCCTTCCGCGCCCACATGCTCGAGAAGAAGTCGAGCCGGCGGGTGCGCCGCCTCGCCCAAGAGGCGCAGGTCACCGGCGGCGACGCCAAGCAGGTCCGCCGTCTTCTCGGCATCTGAGTTCGATCCCACTTACGCAGCACCGAAGGAAAGGAGAGCCCCATGGCCAGGGTGAAGCGCGCCGTCCACGGGAAGAAGCACCGCCGCGCCATCCTCGAGCAGGCGCAGGGCTACTACGGCAACAAGAGCCGGAGCTTCCGCTCCGCCAACGAGCAGGTCATGCACTCGTTGCAGTACGCCTACCGCGACCGCCGGGCACGCAAGGGTGACTTCCGCCAGCTCTGGATCCAGCGCATCAACGCCGCCTGCCGGCAGAACGGGCTCAGCTACAGCCGGTTCATCAACGGCCTGAAGCTGGCCGAGGTCGAGGTCGATCGCAAGGTCCTCGCCGACCTCGCGGTCACGGACCCCAACGCCTTCGCCCGCCTCGTCGAGGTGGCCCGTGGCGCCGGTGACCGCCAGGCATCCTGACGCCGACCTCCTGGTGTTCCGGCACCAGAAGGTCCAGCGCCTGCGCCGCCTCCTGAGCCGGCGCAGCGCGCGCCAGGCCGACGGCGTGTTCGTGGTCGAGGGGGCCAAGGTGCTGGGCGTCGCCCTCGACGCCGGCGTCGTCGTCGAGTCGGTCTACGTCGGCGAGCCGTCGGCCCACGACGATCCGGTCGTGGCCCGGGCCCTCGACGCCGGCGTGCCGGTCTACGAGCTCGCGCCCGGCGTCATCGACCGGGTGGCCGACACCGTCACCCCGCAACCGGTGATGGCGGTGGTCCGCACCAACGACGTCGCCCTGCCGTCGTTGCGGGGGGCGACGATGTTGGTGGTGGCCGTCGACGTCCGCGACCCGGGCAACGCCGGCACCCTGCTGCGCAGCGCCGGGGCCGCCGGGGCCGGGGGAGTAGTCTTCTGCGACGGTTCCGTCGACGTGTTCAACCCCAAGACGGTCCGGGCTTCAGCAGGGTCGCTGTTTCACGTTCCGGTGGTGGCGGGAGGTGCTGCCGTGGCGGTACTCGACGAGATCGCGGGCTGGGGCGTCCACCGCCTCGGCACCATCGCGGCGGGCGGGCTCGACTACGCCGACGCCGACCTCACCGCGCCCGTCGCCTTCGTCCTCGGCAACGAAGCCCACGGCCTGGACGGCGACACCTTGGCCGGCTCGGTCGACGGCCTGGTCACCATCCCGATGGATGGCCGGGCCGAGTCGTTGAACGTCGGCGTGGCCGCGGCGGTGCTGTGCTTCGAGGCCGCCAGGCAGCGCCGGCAGAAGGCGGCGGCATGAGCACGGGAACCCCGGACGGCGAGCTCCTCGACCTCCTCCCCGACGCCGTGCTGCGCCTCGACAGCCAGCGCCGCATCATCGCCGCCAACGTGGTCGCGGCCCGGCTCACCGGCTACCCGGTGGCCGAGCTCGTCGGCCAGGACGTCCGTTTCCTCGACCCCCGCGACCCCGACGGCCGGCCGGTCTGGACCGACGGCTGGCACCGCTCGACCGGGTTGCGTTCGGTGCACTCCGTGCCCGAGCAGGAGCTGACGTTGCGGCGCCACGACACCACCAGCGTGCGGGCCTTCGCCACCGGCCGCTACGACCGCGACGCCGACGGCAAGGTGTGCGGGCTCGTGCTCGTCCTTCGCGATTCGGGGTCGCGCACCCACAAGGCCACCAGCGGCATCGAGATCGTGTCGACGGTGAGCCACGAGCTGCGCTCGCCGTTGACGTCGGTGAAGGGCTACACGTCGTTGCTGCTGTCGCGGTGGGAGCGCATCGCCGACGAGCAGAAGCGGGAGATGCTCGAGCAGGTGATGCACGACGCCGACCGCGTCCACCGCCTCATCACCGAGCTGCTCGACATCAGCCGGCTCGAGACCGACCGCCTGGTGCTCCGCCGGCAGATGATGAACCTGCGTTCCCTGGTGCCGGTCGTCATCGAGAAGGTGCGCTTCGCCTACCCCGACATCGAGGTCGAGCTCCGCTTCCCCGAGGACTTCCCCGACGTGTACGCCGACCCCGACAAGATGGAGCAGGTGCTCACCAACCTGGTCGAGAACGCCTGCAAGTACGCCTCGGCCCAGGGCATGGTGATCGAGGGCGGCGTCGACGGCGACTCGGTGGCGGTGGCCGTCACCGACCGGGGCGAGGGCATCCCCGGGTCCGACCTGCCCAAGGTGTTCACCAAGTTCTTCCGCCGCGAACTCGGTCGACCTACCGGCTCGGGTCTGGGACTCTGGATAAGTCGTGGTCTGGTCGAGGCCCACGGCGGCCGGCTCGTCGCCACCTCGGTGGTGGGCGAGGGCACGACGTTCCGCTTCACCCTTCCCCTGATGGCCTTCGAAGAGCTCCACGGATCGGGTTGATGACCGACTACAACGCACTGCCGCAGATCGAGTCAGACGCCGTGGCCGCGGTCGCGGCGGCGGCGACGCTCGACGACCTGCGGGCGGTGGAGGCCTCGTTCCTCGGCCGTGAGTCGGTGCTCGCCGACCTGCAGAAGCGGCTTGGCTCGTTGTCGGCCGAGGAGCGCAAGGCCTTCGGCCAGCAGGTCAACGCCACCCGTTCTTCGCTGGCGGCCGCGGTCGAGTCCCGTCGTTCTGCGTTGGAGGCTTCGGAGCGGGCGGCGCAGTTGGCGGCCGACCGTTTGGATCTCACCGAGGTGCCGTACTCGCCCCGCCGTGGGCACCTGCACCTGGTGACCCAGGCCCGTGACCGGTTGGAGGACGTGTTCGTCGGCATGGGTTACACCGTGGCCGAGGGTCCCGAGGTCGAGACCGACTGGCGCAACTTCCAGGCCCTCAACATCCCCCTGGCCCACCCGGCCCGGTCGACCCACGACACGTTGTACCTGGATTACGGCGACCCCGAGTCGGTGCTGCTGCGCACCCACACCTCGCCCGTGCAGGTGCGGGTGATGGAGACCCACGAGCCGCCGATCTACTCGATCATGCCCGGGCGGGTCTACCGCAAGGACACGCCCGACGCCCGCCACAACCCGACCTTCAGCCAGATCGAGGGGTTGGTGATCGACCGGGGCATCACCTTCGGCGACCTGGCCGGCACCATCGAGACGTTCACCCGGGCCTACTTCGGTCCCGACATCTCCTCCCGGTTGCGGCCGGCGTACTTCCCGTTCACCGAGCCGTCGGCCGAGTTCGAGGTCACGTGCGTGCTGTGCCGGGGCGGGGGCTGCCGGACGTGCTCGCAGACGGGGTGGATCGAGCTCGGCGGGTGCGGCATGGTCCACCCCAACGTGCTCCGCATGTGCGGCATCGACCCCGAGGAATGGTCGGGGTTCGCCTTCGGCTTCGGTATCGACCGCCAGGCCCAGATGCGCCACGCCATCGCCGACATGCGGGTGCTGCTCGACAACGACGCCCGCTTCGTCTCCCAGTTTTAAAGGACTCCGATGCTCGTCCCTCTCTCTTGGCTACGCGACTTCGCGCCCTTCGATCTCGAGGCGCGCTCGTTGGGCCTCGTGTTCGACAACCTCGGCATGGTGGTCGAGGGCATCGAGTCGGTGGGTGCGGGGCTCGACGGCGTGGTCGTGGCCCGCATCCTGTCGATCTCGCCGATCTCGGGTTTGGATCGGGTGCGGCTGACGACGGTCGATGACGGCTCCGGTGGTGAGCCGTTGGAAGTGGCGTGCGGGGCGTGGAACATCTCGGTTGGCGACGTGGTGCCGCTGGCGACGGTGGGCACGACGTTGCCCAACGGCATGACGATCGGGCGGCGCAAGCTCAAGAAGGTCGTGTCCAACGGGATGCTGTGCTCGGCCATCGAGTTGGGTCTGGGTGCTGACGCCGACGGCATCCTCCAGCTCGACAAGTCGTTGCCTCTCGGGACGCCGTTGCGCGAGGCGTTGGGCATCGAGACCGACGTCGTCTTCGACCTGGCCATCGAGGGCAACCGTCCCGACGCCAACTCCATCGCCGGCGTGGCCCGTGACGCGGCCGCCAAGTTGGGCCTGCCCTTCACCCTGCCTTCGCCGGTCGTCGACCGGAAGGGCCCGCCGTCCTCGTCGGCGGCGTCGGTGACCGTCGAGGCGCCCGACCTGGCCCCGCGGTTCACCGCCACCGTGATCACCGGCGTGTCGATCGGGCCGTCGCCTTCGTGGGTGCAGCGCCGGCTGACGCTGGCCGGGATGCGGCCGATCAACAACGTGGTCGACGCCTCCAATTACGTGATGCTCGAGCTCGGCCAGCCGACCCACCCATACGACCTCGACAAGCTGGCCGGCGGCGGGCTTCGGGTGCGGCGGGCGGCGCCGGGCGAGGTGGTGACGACGTTGGACGGCGTCGACCGGGTGGTGGGGGAGGGCGACGACTGCCTCATCTGCGACGCCGCCGACCACCCCATCGGTATCGCCGGCGTCTTCGGTGGGGCCTCGACCGAGATCTCGTCGTCGACCACCAACGTGTTGCTGGAAGCGGCCTACTTCGCGCCCATGGCCATCGCCCGCACCTCGAAGCGGTTGCGTTTGCGGACCGAAGCGTCGGCCCGATTCGAGCGGGGCGTCGACCCGGCCGGCATCGACCTGGCCGTGGCCCGGTTCTGCTCGCTGCTCGGCTCGGGCGAGGTGGCCTCGACGACTCTCGATTCCCACGAGGGCCTGCAGCCGCCGGCGCCGATCACGCTGCGGACTGCCCGCTTGAACGCGCTGCTCGGGACGTCGTTGGTCGACGGCGACGTGCCCCGTTACCTGGAGCCCATCGGGTTCACGGTGACGCCGGTTTCGGAAGGCGTGCAGTCGGTGACGCCGCCGACGTTCCGGCCCGACGCCACCTTGGAGGTCGACCTGATCGAGGAGGTCGCCCGCCACTACGGGTACGCCAACATCCCGCGGACGGTGCCCCACAGCCCGCAGGTCGGCCGGCTCTCGGAGTATCAAGCCGACCGCCGGTTGGTGCGTTCGATCCTGGTCGGCGCGGGCGTGGACGAAGCCCAGACGCCTTCTCTGCTCGGCCCCGGCGACCACGAGCGGGCCGGCCTGGTGTCGTCCTCGCCCATCGCCGCGGCCGACGCCATGATCGTCGAGGAGTCGTTGCTGCGGACATCGTTGCTCCCTGGCCTGCTGCGTTCGCTGGCCTTCAATGCCGCCCGCCGGTCCCCGGACGTCGCCTTCTTCGAGGTCGGCCCGGTCTTCACCCGGCCGGCCGCCGATCGGGTGGTCGAAGGACCCGACGCGGCGTTGCCGGACGAACGCGAGCGGGTCTCGGTGGCGTTGGCCGGCGATGCCGTCGCGGCCAAGCACGTGCTCGACGAGTTGGTCGAGGGCCTTCGGTTGGTAGGCGTATCGCTGGAGGCGGTCAGCGGCGAGGAAGGCCTCCATCCCGCGAGAACGGCGAGGGTGAAGGTGAGCGGCACCGACGCTGGCGTCGTCGGCGAAGTCGACCCCGCGGTCGTGGCCGCGTGGGGCTTGCAGGGACGGGTCGGCTGGCTCGACCTCCACCTCCAGGTGCTGCTTCGCGCTCCGAGGAAGCCCCTCGAGCAGTTGCCGATCAGCAAGTTCCCGTCGAGCGACATCGACCTGGCCTTCGTGCTGCCGGAAGATATCGCCGCAGGGACAGTCGAGGCCGCCCTACGAGCCGGCGCAGGCGACCTGCTGTCGTCGGTCGACCTCTTCGACGTCTACCGCGGCGATCAGGTCCCGCCCGGTACCCGCTCCTTGGCCTACCGCCTTAGGTTCGTCGCCTTGGATCGAACGCTGACCGACGCCGACGTAGCCGCCGCCCGCGCCGCCGCCATCACCGCCGCCCAATCCGCCGGCGCCACCCTCCGCTCCTAACCCCCACCCGGAGTTCTTGTCACACCCGGGTGATAAACCCCCACCCAGGGGGGCGCCCAAAAACGCCACGACGATTCGCGCGCCCGCGCGGCGGGGCTAGCCGCGGTGGAGGGGAGAGACGACGTGGTCGGGGTGATCGTTGGTCGGCACCGCGCCCAGTGCCTGCCGTAGCCCGGCGACGAGGGCGTCGCGGTAGCGGTTGCGCCACTCGGCTTCGACGGCCTCGAGCCGAGCAGGATGGTGGTGTACGACGGCCGCGCCCCGGTCGGTGAGGGCGACGAGCTTGCGCTTGGGGTTGGCGGGGTCGGCGGTGACGGTGGCGATCAGGTGGCGTTCGAGGAGCGACTTGCCGTTGCCGGCGATGCCATGGTCGCCGGGGACGTCGGCCAGCGGCCGCGGTTCGGAAGCGAGGTGGACGAGGACGTTGGCCGTGCTGGCAAGGGGCCAGGGGAAGGCGCGCTCGTAGTCCATGGTGAAGGCGACGAGCGCCTGCGAGAGCAACGCGGTCAGCGGGAGCGAGGACACGGTGTCGCCCTCGCGGCGCGGCACCGGCTTCCAGTCCACGCCGTGCTTGCCGCCCGGCGTGTACGGGCCGCCGATGGCGCTCGGGTCGGCCGTCCCGTAGCTCGCCGGGAATTGGGGCAGCTCGAGCTCGAACTGGCTCACCAATCCTTCGAGCAAGCCGCGCAGCGGACGGTCCTTCCACTCGGCATCGAGGACCCCGAGCCGCGCCGGCCGCACGTCGGCGGCGGCCCGGCCGGCGTCGGTGAGGCGCAAGTGTCGCGCCTTGCTACCGGCCTCGGCTTCGGCGGTGATCCATTCACGCCGGGTCGATCCCGTCACCGCAGCCGTCGCCAACCGGCGCGAGATCCGGGCGGCCGCGGGCAAGGCCCGCTCGCCGATCCCGTCAGCACGGCCATCGGCCACGCACCGGACCACGTTCGACCAAACCGCCAGCGACGGCATCCCCGGCCCGACGCCCGCAGCCGACTCGACCTCCGCCGTCAGCTCCCCCAACACCCGCGACAGCAACACCGGCAGCGGAGAGGTGTCGGCCATCCACCCAGCCTACGAACCCCATGCCCGAGTCGGCCGTGTTGTCACACCCCCGTGATAAGCCCCCACCCAGGGGGGCGCCCAAAAACGCGCCGACGATTTGCGCGCCCTTGCGCCGGTGGCGGCGGCCGTTCTTGGTGGCCAAGCCCGCCGCTGGGCGCGGCGGGCTGGTTCCAGGGTCGGGGCCGCGGCGCGCTGGGCTACGGCGGCGTCAAGGCCGCTTCGCGTCCCTTCGGGACGGCCGGCTCTGCCGGCCGGCCTTGACCCCGCCTCGGTTTCGCACACTCGTGCCGGCCCTGGGGCCTCTGTTGTGCGAAGGCGGCGGGACGGGCGTGGGTGTGCATGAGTATGCAGCGCTGTGTATGCTCTTGCGATGGCAGCCATGCGGATCGGGATTGCTGGGGCTTCTGGATATACCGGGGCTGAGCTGCTGCGCCTCGTGGCCGGCCACCCGGATCTGCAGTTGGTCGTGGCGACGGGCGACACCCAGGCCGGCACCAAGGTGGCCGACGCCTACCCGAGCCTGGCCGCGGCCTACCCGAACCTGGAGTTCGCGGCCTACGAACCCACGCTGTTCGACGGCCTCGACCTCGCCTTCCTGGCCCTGCCCCACGGCGCCAGCCAGTCGATCGTGCCCGACCTGCGCAAGCGGGTGGGGCGCATCGTCGACCTCGCCGCCGACTTCCGGCTGAAGGACCCGAGCCTCTACCCGCAGTGGTACGGCGAGGAGCACACCGCCCCCAAACTGCTCGGCGAGTTCGCGTTCGGGCTGCCCGAGCTGTTCCGGCCGACCCTGACCGGCGCCGAGCTCGTCGCCGCGCCCGGCTGTTACGTCACCGCCGCCGCCCTCGCACTGGCCCCACTCGTCCGGGCCAAAGCCATCGAGACCACCGGCATCGTCGTCGACGCCGCCAGCGGAGCATCGGGCGCGGGCAAGGGGCTCAAGCCCAACCTCCACTTCTCCAACGCCAACGAGGACTTCAGCGCCTACGGCGTGCTCACCCACCGGCACACACCCGAGATCGAGCAGGCCATCGGCGCCCAAGTGATCTTCACGCCCCACCTCGCACCCATGACCCGGGGCATCCTCGCCACCTGTTACGCCCGCCCGACAAGCACAAACACCGACGTGGACCCACTCACGATCCTGCGCGACTTCTACGCCACCGAGCCTTTCGTCGTCGTCACCGACGACCCGCCCTCGACGAAACACGCCTACGGCTCCAACGTCGCCCACCTCACCGCCCGCTACGACGAGCGCACCGGGTGGATCGTCGTCATCGCCGCCCTCGACAACCTGGTCAAGGGAGCGTCCGGCCAAGCCGTCCAATGCGCCAACCTCGCCCTCGGCCTGCCAGAGACCACAGGACTGCCGATCGCGGGGGTCTTCCCGTGAGCGTCACGGCCGCCCAAGGCTTCAGGGCCGCCGGCGTCAGCGCCGGCATCAAGGCCTCGGGCGACCCCGACCTCGCCCTCGTCGCCACCATCGACGGCCAACCGGTCACCGCCGCCGCCGTCTTCACCCAGAACAAGTCGACGGCCGCCCCCGTCGTCGTCACCAGGGCCCACCTCGAAGCCACCCACGGACGAGCCGCCGCCGTCATCCTCAACAGCGGCAACGCCAACGCCGCCACCGGCGCCCAGGGCAAGCAAGCCGCCGAGCGAATGTGCGCAGCCGCGGCCGCACAACTCCGATGCGAGCCCCACGAAGTCCTCGTCTGCTCCACCGGCCTCATCGGCATCCACCTACCCGTGGAGAAGATCGAGGCCGCCGCCCCCCAACTCGCCGCCGCCCTACAAGACCAAGGCGGCCCCAACGCCGCCAGGGCGATCATGACGACCGACACCAAGCAAAAGGAAGTCGTCGTCCACGGGCCAAAGGCAGGCTTCACCATCGGCGGCATGGCCAAGGGAGCGGCGATGCTCGCCCCCAACATGGCAACGATGCTGGCCGTCCTCACCACCGACGCCGCCGCCGACCCCGACGACCTCCGTAAGGCCCTCCAGCAAGCCGTGGCCAAGTCGTTCAACACCCTCACCGTCGACGGCTGCACGTCCACCAACGACACCGTGATCGTGCTGGCCAACGGAAGGGCCGGCGCCACCGACATCGGTGACCTCACCCAAGCCCTCACCGAAGCCTGCCGGTCACTCGCAGAGCAGATGGCCGGCGACGCCGAAGGCGCCACCAAGGTCGTGCGCCTCACCGTCACCGGAGCAACAACCGACGAGGAGGCGGCCAAAGGCGCCAGGAAGACGGCCGAAAGCCAGCTCTGCAAGTGCTCGTGGTACGGCCAAGACCCGTACTGGGGCCGCATCGTGAGCGAACTCGGAAGCGCCGGCATCAGCTTCGACCCCGACACCGTGAGCGTGGCCTACGGTGGCGTCACCGTGGCCCAACGAGGCATCGCCATCGACCACGACGAACACGCGGTCAAACAACACATGGCGCAACCGAACCTCCACATCGTCGCCGACCTCGGCCTCGGCAACGGAACAGCCACCGTCCTCACCAACGACCTCACCCACGCCTACGTCGACGAGAACATGGGCACCTCGTGAGCACCACGAGCCCCGACGAGAAGGCCGCCATCCTGGCCGAGGCCCTGCCCTACATCAGGCGCTTCCAAGGCAAGGTCGTGGTCGTCAAGTACGGCGGCAACGCCATGGGCGGCGACGACACCGAAGAGCTCGACCTATTCGCCCAGGACGTCGTCCTCATGCGCAGCGTCGGTATGCGCCCCGTCGTCGTCCACGGCGGCGGCCCCCAGATCGGCGAGCTCATGCAACGCCTCGGCAAGGTCCCCGAGTTCCACGAAGGACTGCGGGTCACCGACGCCGAGACCCTCGACATCGCCAGGATGGTGCTCGTCGGCAAGGTGAACCGGGAGATCGTCGGCGCCATCAACGTCCATGCCCCGCTCGCCGTCGGCCTCAGCGGCGAAGACGCCATGCTCCTCACCGCCAGCGCCCGCAACCCCGACCTCGGCTTCGTCGGCGACGTGGCCAACGTCGACGCCGGCATCATCGAGCGCCTGCTCAACGAAGGACTGATTCCCGTGGTCGCCACCATCGGCGCCGACGCAGAAGGACAGGCGTACAACATCAACGCCGACACCGCCGCCGGCGCCATCGCCGAAGCCCTCCAGGCCGAGAAGCTCGTCTACCTCACCAACATCGAGGGCCTCCGCCGCGACGTCGACGACCCGGCATCCCTGATCAGCACGACCACCGCCGACGAGCTCGACGACCTCATCGAAACCGGCGTCCTCACCGGCGGCATGATCCCGAAGATCGAGTCGTGCGTCGCCGCCGTGCGGGCCGGCGTCGGCCAAGCCCACATCCTCGACGGCCGCCTGCCCCATGCGCTGCTCCTCGAGATCTTCACCAACCAAGGGGTCGGAACGATGGTGAGCAAATGACCGGTACCGAGAAGCTGATGAACACCTACCCGCCCCAAGCGGTCACGTTCGTCAGGGGCGAGGGCTCCCGCCTCTACGACGACACCGGCAAGTCGTACCTCGACTTCCTCTCGGGCCTGGCGGTCACGTCGCTCGGCCACGCCCACCCGGCCGTCGCCGCCGCCATCGAGCACCAGGCGAAGACGCTCCTCCACGTGTGCAACCTCTACGGCACCACCGTCGGCCCCGAGGTCGCGGCCACCCTCGACGACCTCATCGGCGGCGGGGGCAAGGTCTTCTTCACCAACAGCGGGGCCGAAGCCAACGAGTGTGCGATCAAGCTGGCCCGCAAGTGGGGCGGCCGTGGCAAATACGTAGTCGTCAGCGCCTACGGCTCGTTCCACGGGCGAACCCTCGCCACCCTCCACGCCACCGGCCAGCCCCAAAAGCACGAGGCCTTCCAACCCCTGCCCGAGGGATTCCGCCACGTCGCCTGGGACGACCTCGACGCCCTCGAAGCCGCCATCGACCCCAGCGTCGCCGCCATCCTCCTCGAGCCCGTGCAGGGCGAAGGCGGCGTCAACCCGGCCACGCCCGAGTACTTCCAAGGCGTCCGCAAGCTCTGCGACGAGCGCGGCCTCCTCTTCATGGTCGACGAGGTCCAGACCGGCCTCGGCCGCACCGGCGAGTGGTTCGGTTTCCAGCACTTCGGCGTCGAGCCCGACGTCGTCACCATGGCCAAGGCCCTCGGCAACGGCGTCCCCATCGGCGCCTGCTGGGCCAGAGCCGACGTGGCCGACGCCTTCGAGCCGGGCGACCACGGCACCACCTACGGAGGCCAGCCGCTGGCCGCCTCGGCCGCCCGCGCCGTCCTCGCCACCATGCAGGCCGAAGACGTTCCGGCGAGGGCGACGGCCGCGGGCAAGCACCTCACCGACGCCCTGGGAAATGTCGACGGCATCGTGGGCGTGCGCGGCCTCGGCCTCCTCCTGGCGGCCGAACTGGCGCAGCCCAACGCCAAGGCCGTGGCCGCCGCCGCCCTCGAGGCCGGCCTGGTCGTCAACCCGATCACCGAGAACGCGCTCCGCCTGGCGCCTTCGCTGCTCGTCACCGAAGACGAGATCGAAGAGGCCGTCGCCATCCTGGCCAAGGTGATGAACGGATGACGAGACACTTCCTCGAGATCGACGACCTCACCGCCGACGAGCTCGCCGCCGTCCTCGACCTGGCCCAGGAACAGCACCCGGCCAAGGTCCTCGAAGGAAGGGGCGTGGCCCTCATCTTCGAGAAGCCGAGCCTCCGCACCCGCAACGCCACCGAGGTCGCGGTCTTCGAGCTCGGCGGCCACCCCCTCACCCTGCGGGGCGAGGAGGTCGGCCTGGCCGAGCGTGAGCCCGTGGCCGACGTGGCGAAGGTGTTGTCGAGGTACCACGCTGCCATCTGCGCCCGGGTGTTCGAGCACCACAAGCTCGACGAGCTGGCGGCGTCGGCCTCGGTCCCGGTCGTGAACCTGCTGTCGGACGACTCCCATCCGTGCCAGGCGCTGGCCGACCTCCTCACCCTCCACCAGCAGTTCGGCAAGCTCGAAGGGCTCGAGGTGGCCTACGTCGGCGACTTCAACAACGTGTCCCGTTCGCTCGCGCTCGCCGGCGCCCTCACCGGCGTGAACGTCCGCCTCGGCTGCCCCGCCGGCTACGGCCCGAGCGACGAAGACCTCGACCGCATTCGCCTCGCCGGCGGCGAACCGCTCGTCACGACCCGGCCAGCCGAAGCCGTCGACGGGGCCGACGCCGTCTACACCGACGTGTGGACCTCGATGGGCCAGGAGGCCGAGGCCAGGGCCAGGCACAAGGCGTTCGAAGGCTTCATGGTCGACGCCGACTTGATGACCAACGCCGCCAGCCACGCCGTCTTCCTCCACTGCCTGCCCGCCCACCGGGGCGAGGAGGTCGCGGCCGAGGTCGTCGACGGCCGCCAGAGCATCGTGTGGCAGCAGGCCGAGAACCGCCTCCACGCCGTGCGCGGCCTGTTCCTCTGGCTGTTCGGCGGCTGAGCCCGAATGTCCAAGACCCAGAGGCAGCACAAGATCGTGCGCCTCCTCGAAGCCAATGCCGTCACCAGCCAGGGCCAGCTCGTCGACCTGCTCGCGGCCGGCGGCCTGGTGGCCACCCAGGCCACCGTTTCGAGGGACCTCGAAGACCTGGGCGCGGTGAAGGTTCGGGTCCCGGGCGGCGAGACCGTCTACGCCATCCCCGAGCTCCCGAAGGACCAACCCGCGCCGGAAGACCACCTCCGCCGGGTGCTCGGCGACTGGGTGGGGGAGATCGCCCACTCGGCCAACATCGTCGTGCTGCGCACACCCCCGGGTTCGGCCCACGTCGTCGGCTCGGCCCTCGACCGTGCCGCCCTCCCCGGCATCCTCGGTACGGTCGCGGGCGACGACACCCTCATCGTCGTCGCCGCCCAACGCCCCGGGGGCGCGGCCCTCGCCCGCCGGCTCGCCGACCTCGCCGGCCTCGAAAGCTAAGGAGCATCACGTCATGGCAAAGCGCGTCGTCCTCGCCTACAGCGGCGGCCTCGACACCTCGGTCGCCGTCCGCTGGATGATCGACGAGTACGGCGTCGAGGTCATCGCGGTGGCCGCCGACGTCGGCCAGGAGGGCAACGACATGGAGTCGGTGCGCCAGCGGGCGCTGGCCGCGGGCGCGGTCGAGGCCATCGTGGTCGACTGCAAGGAGGAGTTCGCCGCCGACTTCCTCGTGCCCGCGCTCAAGGCCAACGCCATGTACGAGGGCCGCTACCCGCTGGTGTCGGCGCTGTCCCGGCCGGTCATCGTCAAGCACATGGTGGCGGCGGCACGGGAACACGGCGCCGACGCCGTCGCCCACGGCTGCACCGGCAAGGGCAACGACCAGGTCCGGTTCGACATCGCGGTCCATGCGCTGGACCCGGGCCTCGAGGTCATCGCTCCGATGCGGGTCGGGATGGGCCTGACCCGCGACCAGGAGATCGACTACGCGATCGAGCGCGGGATCGAGATCCCGATCACGAAGGCGTCGCCGTACTCGATCGACGTCAACCT
>JAXDPV010000239.1:0-2811 GCA_034668185.1 Actinomycetota bacterium | reverse complement strand
ATCGACACCGACACCGAACCTGGCCGCGGGCTCGCCCACCAGGAACGGCCCGTGCGTCCGGGCCCACCGCCGCACCAGTTGCTCGAGGGCGTCGTCGACCGGCTCGAGGAACGCCTCGGGCACGCCCCGGGGCACGGCCACGCCGAGCCCGTCGCGATACCGCCCGGCGTCCTCGGCCGCGATCAACCGCTCCTCGCCCGCGATCCGCACCACCACCGCCCGCCGCGACCGCACCAGGTCGTCGGCGAAGTCGGAGACGCAACGGGCCCGCAACTCGGGAACTGAAAGATCGCCCAGCCGCCGCAGCAAGTCGGAAGCGGCGTCGACCGACTTGGCCCACCGCCGTTCGTCCAACGCCTGCAGCTCGTCCTCCAACGCGGCCAACGCCGAGGGATCGACCAGCTCGCGAAGCTCGTCGGCCCCCAGCAGCTCGGCCAGCATGTGCCGGTCGAGGGTCAACGCCTGGGCCCGGCGTTCGGCCACGGGCGCGTCGCCCTCGTACATGAAGTTGCTCACGTACCGGAAGGCCAGGGACGAGGCGAAGGGCGAGGGCGCGGTCGTCTCCACCGACACCACCCGCACCTTGCGCGAAGCGATGTCGGCCATCAACCCCTGCAGCGCCGGCAGGTCGAACACGTCGCGCAAGCACTCGCGATACGTCTCCAGCAGGATCGGGAACGAGCCGTAGCGCGACGCCACCGCCAACAGGTCGGCCGCCTTCTGGCGCATCTGCCACAGCGGTGTGCGCGACCCGGGCCGGCGTCGGGGCAAAAGCAACGCCCGGGCGGCGTTCTCCCGGAACCGGGCCGCGAACAGCGCCGACTCGCCCACCGCCTCGACCACCAGGTCTTCGAGCTCGTCAGGGTCGAGCAGCACCACCTCGGCCAGCGGCGGCTCGTCGGCCTCGGGCAGGCGCACGACGATGCCGTCGTCGTCCCAGATCGCCTGCACCTCCAAACCCAACCGGTCGCGGACCCGCTTCTCCAGGGCCAAGGCCCACGGCGCGTGGACCCGGGCACCGAAGGGCGAGAGCACGCAGATGCGCCAGTCGCCGAGCTCGTCGCGGAAGCGCTCGATCACGATCTGCCGGTCGGTCGGCAACACGCCCCCGGTCGCCTCCCGCTCCTCGTCGAGGTACGAGCGCAGGTTCAAGATGGCCAGGTCGTCGAGGCCGCACTCCTCCCGCAAGCGCGAGTCGGTCCAGGAGTCGAACTCCCGCAGGAACTCGCCCAACGCCCGACCCAACTCGTACGGCCGCCCCACGGCGTCGCCCCGCCAGAACGGCACCTTGCCCGGCTGGCCGGGCGCCGGCGTAACCACGACGCGGTCGCGCGTGATCTCCTCGACCCGCCACGTCGTCGCCCCCAACAGGATGTTCTCGCCCACCCGGCTCTCGTAGACCATCTCCTCGTCGAACTCGCCGACCCGCGACCCCTCGGGCGTGAACACGCCGTACAGCCCGCGGTCGGGGATGGTGCCGCCCGACGTCACCGCCAGCATCCGCGACCCCGGCCGGGCCTGCAGCATCCCCTCGACCCGATCCCATACGACCCGCGGCCGCAGCTCGGCGAACTCGTCGGACGGGTACCGCCCCGACAACATGTCGAGCACGCCCTCGAACGACTCCCGCGACAGCTCGCGGAAGTTGTGGGCCCCGGTCACCAACGAGAAGACGTCGTCCACCGCCACGTCGTCCATGGCCACCATGGCCACGATCTGCTGGGCCAGGACGTCGAGCGGGTTCTGGGGCACCCGCGTCTCCTCGATCAACCCCAACTGCATCCGTTGCGACGTGACCGCGGCCATCAACAGGTCGCCCCTGAACTTGGGGAACACCTTCCCCTTGGACGGCTCGCCCACCTGGTGCCCGGCCCGGCCGATGCGCTGCAACCCCGAGGCCACCGACGACGGCGCCTCCACCTGAACCACCAGATCGATGGCCCCCATGTCGATGCCCAACTCCAACGACGACGTGGCCACCAGCGCCGGCAGCTTGCCCGCCTTCAAGGCGTCCTCGATCTCCAACCGTTGCTCGCGCGCGATCGACCCGTGGTGCGACCGCACCAACTCCTCACCCGCCAGCTCGTTCAACCGCAACGCCAACCGCTCGGCCAGCCGCCGTGAGTTCACGAAGATCAACGTCGACGTGTGCGACCTGATCAACTCCAGCAGCACCGGGTGGATCGACGGCCAGATCGAGTGGCGCACCTCGGGATCGCCGGCCGCGGGCCCGCTCATGACGACGTCGGGGGACTCGAGCCCCTTGCCAGGCTCGGCCATGTCCTCCACCGGCACGATGACCTCGAGGTCGAGCTGCTTGCGCACCCCGGCATCGACGATCGTCACCTCTTTCCCCCGGCCGCCCAGGAACCGGGCCAGTTCGGCCAGCGGCCGCTGCGTGGCCGACAGCCCGATGCGCTGCGGCGGCTCGGCACACACCGCATCGAGGCGCTCCAAGGTCAAGGCCAGGTGCGCCCCCCGCTTGGTGCCGGCCACCGCGTGGATCTCGTCGATGATCACGTGCTCGACCGAGGCCAGGATCTCCCGAGCCGCCGACGTCAGCATCAGGTACAACGACTCGGGCGTGGTCACCAGGATGTCGGGCGGCCGCCGGGCCAGGTCCCGCCGTTCCTTCTCCGAGGTGTCGCCCGTCCGCACGCCGACCCGCACCCCCGTCGCCCCCATCCCGGTCAGCGGTGCCCGCAGGTTGCGCTCGACGTCGTAGGTCAAGGCCTTCAGGGGAGAGACGTACAACACCCGCAAACGGGACTTTTCCGACGCCGGCGGCCCCTCGACGGCCAACCGGTCGAG
>JAXDPV010000238.1:0-19211 GCA_034668185.1 Actinomycetota bacterium | reverse complement strand
CGACCTGACCTCGGCCGACGAGCTCGCGAAGGTCGAGGCCCGGCTGCGCGACACCGAGCGGCCCGTCGACCTCCTCGTCAACAACGCCGGCTTCGGCACGACGGGCCGGTTCGCCGAACTACCCGTCGAAGAGGAGGAGCGCGAGATCAAGCTCAACGTCCTCGCCCTCACCCGCCTCACCGGCGCGGCCGTGCCCGGCATGGTCACCCGCAAGAAGGGCGGCGTGATCAACGTGGCCTCGATCGCCGCCTTCCAGCCGACGCCCGGCACCGCGACCTACGGCGGCACCAAGGCCTACGTCCTCAGCTTCACGTTGGCCCTGCGCGAGGAGTTGCGGCGCACCGGCGTGAAAGCGCTCGTCGTCTGCCCCGGCTACACCGTCACCGAGTTCCAGTCGCGGGCCAACTACAAGGTGAACCCGCTGATGTCGATGGCGTCGCAGACCGCGGAGCAGGTGGCGGCGTCGTCGCTCAAGGCCCTCGATCGCGACACCGGCTTCCACGTCCCCGGCGCCCAGAACAAGATCGTGGCGGGGGCCACCCACCTGCTGCCCCGCAAGCTGGTGGTGAAGGTGGCGTCGCTCGTCAGCGGCCAGATCTAGCGGAAGTCGACGGAGGAATACTCCGACAGCTTCTCGAGGGCGTGGCGGGCCTCGATGCGGCGGACGGTTCCCGACTTCGACCGCATCACCAGCGACGAGGTGGTCGCACCCCGGGCGTCGTAGTGCACGCCCCGCAAGAGCTCGCCGTCGGTGATGCCGGTGGCGGCGAAGAAGCAGTTGTCGCCCCGCACCAGGTCGTCGGTGGTGAGGATGGCGTCGAGGTCGTAGCCGAGGTCGAGGGCGGCCTGGCGTTCGGTGTCGTTGCGGGGATAGAGGCGCCCCTGGAACTCGCCGCCGATGCACTTCAGCGCGGCCGCCGAGATCACGCCCTCGGTGCAGCCGCCGATGCCGAAGAGGATGTCGATGCCGGAGTCGAACCAGGCGGTGGCGATGGCCGCGGGCGCGTCGCCGTGCTCGATCAAACGGATGCGGGCGCCGGCGGCCCGAACCTCGGCGATCAGCGCCTCGTGGCGCGGCCGGTTGAGGATGACGGCGGTGACGTCGCGCACCGACTCGCCCTTGGCCTTGGCCACCGCTTGCAGGTTCTCGGTGGGGGAGGCGTTGATGTCGATCACGCCCTTGGCCTCGGGCCCGACGGCCAGCTTGTCCATGTAGAAGATCGGGCCCGGGTCGAACATCGTGCCCCGGTCGCTGACGGCGATGATCGAGGTGGCGCCGCCCTGCCCGAGGGCGGTCAGCGTCGTGCCCTCGACCGGGTCGACGGCGATGTCGGTCTGCGGCAGCTCGCCGGTGCCGATGCGCTCGCCGTTGTAGAGCATGGGCGCCTCGTCCTTCTCGCCCTCGCCGATCACGACGACGCCGTCCATGCTCACCGTCCCGAGCACGACCCGCATGGCGTCGACCGCGGCCCCATCGGCGCCCTCCTTGTCGCCCCTGCCCACCCAGCGTGAGGCGGCCAGCGCGGCGGCTTCGGTCGTCCGGACGAGCTCCATCGCCAGGTTGCGGTCGGGAGCTTGGCGGTCGGGCGTCATGGCCCGGACGATACCCTTGCGCCATGTCGGCGCGCGACGAATGGGAGCGGGACTTCGGGGCCGCGCCCCGGCGGGATGCCGTCGCCGAAACCCTCTCGGGCGTGCCCCTCGAGCCGGTCTACGGCCCCGACAACGGCGAGTTCCCCGGCCAATACCCGTACACCCGGGGGCCGTACGCCTCGATGTACCGGTCGAAGCTCTGGACGATGCGGATGTTCGCCGGCTTCGGCACGGCCGAGGACACCAACGCCCGCTTCAAGGAGATCCTGCGCTCGGGCGGCGACGGCCTTTCCACCGCCTTCGACCTGCCGACGTTGATGGGGCGCGACTCCGACGACCCCTACAGCCTGGGCGAGGTCGGCAAGGCGGGCGTGGCCATCGACACGCTTGCCGACTTCGAGGACCTGTTCGCCGACATCGACCTCGGCAAGGTGACGACGTCGATGACGATCAACTCGCCGGCCGCCATCGCCCTGGCGATGTACGTGGCCGTGGGCGAGGCCGCCGGCGTCGAGCGTTCGCGGCTGGCGGGCACGATCCAGAACGACATCTTGAAGGAGTACCAAGCCCAGAAGGAGTTCGTCTTCCCGCCCCGCCCGTCGATGCGGATCGTCACCGACATCATCCGCTTCTGCTCGGCCGAGATGCCGCGGTGGCACCCGGTGTCGGTGTCCGGCTACCACATCCGCGAAGCCGGCTCGACAGCGGCCCAGGAACTGGCCTTCACCTTGGCCAACGGGTTTGCCTACGTCGAGGCCGCGGTCGCGGCCGGGCTCGGCGTCGACGAGTTCGCCCCCCGGCTCTCGTTCTTCTTCAACTCCTACTGGGACTTCCTCGAGGAGATCGGGAAGTTCCGGGCCGCCCGCCGCATCTGGGCCCGGTGGTTGCGGGAGCGCTACGGGGCTCGCGATCCACGGTCGCTCCAGCTCCGCTTCCACACCCAGACCGCGGGCGTGTCGCTCACGGCCCAGCAGCCCGAGGTCAACGTCGCCCGGGTGGCGTTGCAGGCGCTGGCCGGCGTGCTCGGCGGCACCCAATCGCTCCACACCGACGCCTACGACGAAGCCCTTGCCCTGCCCACCGAGAAGGCGGCCCGGCTGGCCCTGCGCACCCAGCAGGTCGTGGCCTTCGAGAGCGGGGTGGCCCACGTGGCCGATCCCCTCGGCGGTTCGTGGGCGGTCGAGGCCCTCACCGACGAGATGGAGCGGCGGGCCGAGGAGATCTTCGCCCACCTCGACCGCCTTGGCGGGGGCTCGATCCTCGAGGGCGTGTACGCCGGCATCGACCAGGGGTATTTCCAGCGGGAGATCGCCAAGTCGGCGTACGAGGCCGAGGTCAAGGTCAACTCGGGGGAGCGGATCGTGGTCGGGGTCAACGCCTTCACCGACGGCGACGACTTCCGCCCGACGATCCTCTCGATCAGCGACGAGGTCGAGGACGTCCAGCTCAAGCGCCTGGCCGAGGTGCGCCGGGCCCGCTCCGACGACGGCGTGGCCCGCACCCTGGCCGCCGTGGGCGCGGCCGCCTGCGAGCCGACGGCCAACCTCATGCCCCCGATCCTCGAGGCGGTCAAGGCCTACGCCACCGTCGGTGAGATCATCGCCGCCCTCGAAGCCGTCTTCGGCCGCCACCGGGAAACCTCGGTCTTCTGACAGCAGCGGTCGAGCCGGGGGTTCGCGGCGTTTGCTAAGGTGCCGGCCGTGCGTGCGCTGCGTGTCGCCTTGGTCTCCGCCGCCCTCGTGGTGGGCCTGGCCGCGCCAGCGTGGGGACAGACCACGACGACGGTGCGCCCCATCCCGGTGACGGGCACGGGGCCGACGACGACCGCGGCCCCGACCACCACCGTGCGGGCCACCACCAGCACGCCCACGACGGTCGCCGGCACCGCGGCCTCGCCGCTGGCCAGCACCGGCGTGGCCGCCGACAGGCTCGTGCCCTTCGGGTTCGCGCTGATCGCCATGGGCGCCCTGCTCACCGGCGCCGCCCGCCGCCCCCGTCGCACCGCCTACACCTTCCTCTAGGCCGGCCATGAGCAGCCCCGAAGACCCCGAGGGCGAGGGCAGCGACGTCGTCGTCTACGAACTCGACGAGTGGAGCGCCGACCAGCGCGGCGCCCTGGAACAGCGGCTCCTCGGCGAACAGATCCAGCACCAGTGGGAGATGGCCGACGGCGCCGACGTGGTCGAGGGCTACGAGCCCGGCAACCCGTGGGAAGTGGCCACCGACCTGGTCATCGGCGAGCAGGACGAGGAAGTCGTCGACGCCATGCTCGACGAGATCGAGAGCCCCCACGCGCTGGAGGTCACCGCGGCCGCCGCCAGCGACGACGGCGCCGACGACGAGGCCAACTACGCGGTGATGAGCAACCTCTACGTCGCCGCCGACCGCCTCAAGGACGATCCCGACGACCTGGCCCTGGCCGGTGAGTTCTTCGACGCCGCCGACGCCGCCGCCTCGATCGCGCCGCCGTTCGGCATCGACTCCGAGGTGTGGCGCCGGGTGCAGGAGCTGGCCGGCGAGGTCAGCCGGTCGCTGGAGAACGAGGACGACGACGAAGTCGTGGCCGCCAACGCCCAGCGCTTGCGCGACGTGCTCTTCGGCTACGTCTGATTTTCGCCTTCGCTCCGCTCGGGCGAGTTCTCGGCGGCCCTCGCTGCGCTCGGTCGCTTCTTGCTCGCTCGACCGGCAGAGCCGGACCGAGCGAGGGCTAGCCTGGGCCGCTGCCATGCTGGTCGCTGAGCTCGAAGTCCGGCACTCGAGGCCGTATTCGCCGACCCGCCGGATCGCGCTGGGCAAGCTGTGGCTCCCCACCGACCCGGCGCCCGGATTCGGGGGCGTGCTGCTGGCCGGCATCGTCGCCGCCGGGGTCAGCGCGCTGGCCGAGCAGAGCGACGGCGACGAGACCCTCGACCGGGTCGACCTCCTCCTCGACGACCTCGAACAGGGCCGCCGCATCGTCCAGCCCCGGTTGCTGCACCGCTTCCAGACCGACACCCACGGCCTCGACCGCAGCCACCACCAACTGCTCGGGGTGGGCGAGGCCCTGGCCCTGGAGATCGACGGCCACGGGGCGGTACTGCCCCAGGTGCTGGGGGCGATGTACGCCGCCGGCCAACTGTCGCACCGCGTGCGGGCCGACGTCTTCCGGCTCATGCGGCGGGCGACCCGCTGGACGGGCGGCATCGACAACCGCCTCATCGACTTCCTCACCGGCGACGAGGCTGGCAGCTTCCGGCGCAAGGGTATGCCCAACGACGAGCGCTGGGCCCTGCGCATCCTCGGTTTCGAGCAGGGCGCGGAACCAGCCCGCAGCGAGATCCAGAAGCGCTTCCGCTCGCTGGTGCGCGACGCCCACCCCGACCACGGGGCCGAAGCCATCGGCGCCGGCCAACGCATCCAAGACCTCGGCGAGGCCAGGCGCATCCTGTTGCAGACCTCGTGACCACGACCGGCCTCATCCTCACGCCAGGCGCGAGCGCCGACCGCACCCAACCGTCGCTCATCGCGATCGACAAGGCGGTGAGCGCCCTCGGCGTAAAGGTCGAGCGCATCGACCTCGGCTCGACGCGGGCCAACGTCGTCATCAAGAAGATCGCCGACGCGGCCGCGGCCTTCGACGGCGTCGACGACCTCTACCTCGGCGGCCGTTCGATGGGCGGCCGCATGTGCTCGATGGCGGTGGCCGACGGGACGGTGACGGCCGCGGGCCTTGTGCTCGTCTCCTATCCCTTGCACCCGCCGGGCAGGCCCGACCAACTCCGCACCGACCACTTCCCCGAACTGCGCGTGCCGTGCCTGTTCGTGTCGGGCACCAGGGATGCGTTCGCCACGCCGGCCGAGCTCGAACACCACACCAAGGCGATCCCGGGCGAGGTCACCCACGTGTGGATCGAGGGCGGCAACCACGGCCTCAGCGGCAAGGACAAGCCGGTGGCCGAAGCCGTGGCCGCGTGGCTAGGCCCGCGACTTCGTCGGCGGTGAGGGCTTCGGCTCCTTGGTCTCGTAGTACGACGGCCGGGGCGCGGGCTCGGTGCGGTTCAGCACCACCCCGATGGGTTGGGCGCTGACCTGGCGCAGGCTCTCGACCAGGTTGCGCACCGGCCGGCGCCGGCTGTTCTGGGCGTCGACCACGATGAGGGTGGCATCGCATTGCGAGGCGATGGCGAGGGCGTCGGCGAAGAGCCCGCCCGCGGGCGTGTCCACCACCACCAGCTCGGACCACGTCATGCCGTCGAGGGCTTCGCGGAACGAGCGCCCGCCGAACAAGCCGGCGGGGTCGGCCACGGGCGCACCGCTGGGCACGACCCGCAGCCAGCCCTGCACGGCGTGGCCGGCGGCGGCCTCGGCGTTGCCCGACAACGCCTCGCTGAGCCCGGGCGAGCGGGGCAACCCCAGCCGCTCGTGGATGATCGGCCGGCGCAGGTCGCCGTCGATGACGACGACCGGAACCTCGAGGGCGGCGGCTTCGCGGGCGAGGTTGAGGGCGGTGAACGTCTTGCCCGCGCCCGGGTCGACGCTGACGACGGCCAGCGTCCGCAGGCGCTCCGACGTCGACATGAACATGAGGCTGGTCCGCAACGAGCGGAAGGCCTCGATGACCTCCGAGCCGCCGGCCCGCGGGATCTCGGCGAGCACCGGCAGCCCGGTCACTCGCGTCACCTCTTCGGCCGGGCGCTCGGTGCTGAAGCGATCGCTCAACACTTCGATGACGACCGCGAGCAAGGCGAAGACGGCGAGGGCGACGACGAACATCGACAGCCCGTCCTGCGCCGGCGTCGGCGCGACCGGCGCGGTGCTGGCCCTCGCCGGCGAGACCACGTCGACCCGGTCGAGGGGCACGAGCTGGGCCGCGGTCACGGCCTTGGTGAGCTCGCCGTAGCGGGCGAGGAGCGCGGTGCGGAGGGGCGCGTCGGGCGCGAGGTCGCGCGAGCCCAACTGGCGTTCGAGGTCGGCGATCTGGGTGTTGGCCGGGCCCACGACCTCGGCCCTGGCCGCTTCCTGCCTCGTCTTGACCGTCGACACCAGGGCGTCGGCCACGGAAGAGGCCAACTGCTCGGCCCGGCGAGGCGAGGGCCCGTCGCCCCTGACCCGGAGGAAGCCGTCGCCGGTGGCTTGCGCGTCGACCTGGTCGCGCGCCGCCGAGGCCTCGAGGCGCAGCTTGCCCTGGTCGACGGCCAGGGCGACCACGGGCCTGGTCTCGGCCAGCACGGCGTAGGACGCGGCCAGCGCCGAGGCCGCCGAGGCCGAGCTGCGGCCCGGCGCCACCGAGAGCACGGCCTCGGCCCGGTACTCGTCGGGCTGGGCGTCGCTGCGGGCGTAGACGATGCCGGCCAGGACGAGGGCGGCCGCCAGCACCCGCCACTTCCTCCGCCAGATGACCCGCACGTGCTCGCTCAGCCCCATCAGGGCTCCGAGGCTACCGGCGGGGCATCTTCCGGGTTGATCTCCTCGAGCTCGAGGTGGGCGGTCTCGGGGTAGGCGACCAGGACGAGGACGGCGAGGAGGGCGGGGCCGAGGGCGAGCAGGGCGAGGATCGGGGCCAGGTGCTCGCGGGTGCCGACGATCAGGGCGACGAACAGCAGCCCGGCCACGCTGCCGATGCGGCCCAGGGCGCTGATGATGCCGTTGGCCCGGCCCCGCAGCGAGGTCGGGAAGAGCTCGGGGCCGTAGACGCCCAGGGCGGGGACGGTGGCTGCGCCCACGATGGCGCCGACCACCGACCAGGCCCACACCGTCCAGCCGGCGGCGAAGAACATCAGCACGGTCGCGCCCACGCCGCCGACGATGCCGACCGCCGCCACCAGCCGCCGTCCCCTGATGTCGGCGATGCGCCCGCCGGCCACGATCCCGATGCCGCCCCAGATGTTCGTGGCCACGGTGAACAGGGCGATGCGGCTGGCCGAGAAGCCCCGCTCCCGCCGGAGGAAGACGTTCTGGTATTGGCTCGCGGGTGCGAGGAAGACGGCGAACAGCACCGCGCTGATGCCGAGCAGCCAGAGCCTCCGTCCGTGGCCGGCGACGGTGGTCTCGACGTGGGGGGCGCGGAAGCGCTTGCTCTCGGGGAGCCGCCGGCCGAGCACGACGACGAGGGGCACGAGCAGGGCGGCCACGGCGAAGGGGATGCGCCATCCCCTGATGCCGACGTCGGCCAGCGGGAAGAGGGCGAGGGCGGCGCCGATGCCGAGCGCGCCCGAGACGGTGAGCAGGCTGACGGCGTAGGCCCGGCAGCCGGCGGGCATCTCCTCGGCGGCCATGATGCTCATGAGGATGGCGGCGCCGGTGAGGCAGCCCCGTGCGACCACCTGGGTCGCGGTGAGGACGACGAGGTTGGGCGCCAGCGCGCCCAAGGCGGCGGAGGCGGCGCCGAGGCCGATGGCCCACAGGGTGGTGATGCGCCGGCCCTTGCGGTCGGCGATGACGACGAGCCCGAAGGCGACGACGATGTCGGCCCGGAGGGCGGCCAGGGCCACCGACTGGGCCTGCTTCGAGAAGCCGAGCTCTTCCCTGACGAACTCGATCGCCTGGGTGAGCAGGCTGGCGGGGTAGACGGCCACGCCGGTGAGGGCGCAGAGGGCGGCGAGCATGGCCGCCGCGCTCGGGTCGATGGGCTCGGGCGGGGCCCACCAGTGGCGGCGGTCGCCCCGGCCGATGTGCCCCAGGGCGCTGCGGTAAGGGAGGGCGAACATCCAGCCGAAGATCGGGATGGCCAGCCGGTACTCCACCGTCTGGCGGACCTCGACCTCGTCGCTGCCGTCGTCCTCGGTGACGTCGACGGTGCGGCGGTAGTCGTGGACCGGGCCGACGAGCGCCGTGAACGTCGTTCCTTCGCCCCGTTCCCGCACCAGGCTGGTGCGGGGGGCGAGGACCGTGGGCAGGTCCTGGCGACGCACGCGGGCCGTGGTCACGAGTTCGGGCACAGGCCCCGGGAGCATACTGACGGCCATGGATCGCTTCGTGGTCAGGCCCGGCGGGCCGCTCTCCGGCACCGTGCGGGTCGGCGGGGCCAAGAACTCGGTGCTCAAGCTGCTGGCCGCCACCCTCCTGGCCGAGGGCGACTTCGTGCTCCACAACGTGCCCCACATCGCCGACGTCGAGATCATGTGCGACCTGCTCATGTCGATGGGTGTCGACACCCGGCGGGCCGACGACGGGTCGCTCACCATCCACCGCTCGTCCGACCTCGTGCCCGAGGCGCCCTACGAGTTGGTCGAGCGGATGCGGGCCTCGATCGTGGTGCTCGGGCCGCTGCTCGCCCGCTTCGGGCGGGCGCGGGTGTCGATGCCGGGCGGCGACAACTTCGGCGTGCGCTCGATCGACTTCCACCTGCGTGGGCTCGAGCAGATGGGGGCCGAGTTCGACATCGTCCATGGCAACATCGAGGCCCGGGTGTCCGACCGGTTGCTCGGCACCCGCATCGTGCTCGAGATGCCGAGCCACACGGCCACCGACACATTGTTGATGGCCGCGGTCCTGGCCAAGGGCACGACCGTCATCGAGAACGCCGCCCGCGAGCCCGAGGTCGCCGACCTGGCCGCGTTCCTCAACCGCATGGGCGCTCGGGTGTCGGGGGCGGGCACGTCGACCATCGAGGTCGAGGGCGTCGAGTCGCTGACGGCGGTGGAGCACACCGTCATCCCCGACCGCATCGAGGCGGCCACGTGGGTCGCGGCCGTCGGGATCGCGGGGGGCGAGGTCACCATCGAGGGTGCCCGGGCCGAGCACATGGACATGGTCATACAGAAGATGGCCGACATGGGGGTGCGGGTGTCGCCGTCGTCGACCGGGTTGTGGGCTTCTTTCTCCGGCCGCTTGCGTGGCGTCGACGTGGCCACGTTGCCGTACCCGGGGATCGCCACCGACTACAAGCCCCTGCTCGTCGCCATGCTGGCGTTGGCCGACGGCGTGTCGATCGTGACCGAGAACATCTTCCGCGACAACCGCTTCGCCTACGTGTCCGAGCTGGTGCGCATGGGGGCCGACATCCGCACCGAGGGCCACCACGCGGTGATCCGCGGCGTGCCGCGGTTGTCGGGCGCGCCGGTGCGTGCGCATGACGTGCGGGCGGGGGTGGCCGTGCTGTTGGCCGGCTTGGCCGCCGACGGGCAGACCGAGGTCACCGACGCCTTCCACGTCGACCGGGGGTACGAGGACTTCGCCGGCAAGCTGCGTTCGCTCGGCGGCGACATCGAACGCTTGCGCTGAGTCGCTCACGTGGACGACGCCGAGCGGCGGTTGCGGTGGCGGGGCGAGGCCTTGATCGCCCGTGCCTCGTCGCCGCCCTGGGAGGTGGTCGACCTCTTGACCGAGCTCGGCTACGCCGCCGCTGCCGTCGCCGGTTGCGGGTTGGCTGCGCCCGACGTCGTCGAGGGCTTCCTCGTCGACGTCGCCGATGCCCTCGTCGTCCGCGGCTGCGACTGGCTCACCCCCACGTTCCCCGACCTGCCCAACGTCGCCGCCCTCTACACCACCGTTTTGGGTGCCGGATCTCACGCCCTGGCGTCAGATCTGGCACCCAAAACGTACGTGGCGGGGTTGGTGGGCGAGTTGGTCGAGCGGGTGAAGGCGGAGCCGACGTTCGAGGCGATGGTGGAGGCGCGGCGGCAGGTGGTGGTGGCGAGCGATGCGTTGGGGGTGGGCGACGAGGCCGTGGGGGCGTTCGACGACGCCATGGTGGCCGCGGGGTTGTTGGAGCGATGAGTTGGTGGGAGGGGCTCGATCCGGTCGAGGCCGAAGGGCCCGCGGGCCACGCCGTGGTGTGGCGGGACGGGGCCCTGGTGCTCACGGCCCACCCCGATCCCCAGGCCGAGGAGGCGTTGGGGGCGTTGGGGGGCGAGCGTTGCCCGTGCCTCGACCTGCTGGCGGCGTGGGAGGCCCAGCACGACCGGCCGTCGATCCTGACCGTGGGGCCCCGTCGCCTGGACGAGGAGTTGGTGGCGCCGGCCCGGGTGACCGCCGAGTTGCGGGACGACGTCAATCGGTGGCGGTCGCATTTGGCCGAGTTGCTGGCCGAGGCCCGTGGCCGCAAGGACACCGCCGCCCTCGCCCGGTTGGCCGAGGTGGCGCGGGGGCCAGAGCGGGCCGCGGCCCGGCGGCTCGGCTTCCTCTACGTGCTCGGGTTGCCGACGGCCGTGCAGGTGCGGCTGATGGGTTCGGTCGCGGCGGCCCTGGCGGCCGCGGGACGGGAGGACGAGCTCGAGGTCCCGACGGCGGCCAGAGGCGGGGCTGGGCCTGACTGGCTGGCGACGGTCTGGGCCCGGGGGAAGGGTTGAGGCGGTCCTGGCGTTAGTCTCTGTTCGTGGAAACCGCCCTGCTCGAAGCCGTCGAAGCCATCCGCCCCGCCCTGCAGTCGGACGGCGGCGACATGCGCGTGATCGAGGTGGACGAGGCTGCGGGCCGGGTCGACATCGAGCTGTTGGGTGCGTGCGGCGGTTGCCCCATGTCGACGATGACGCTGAAGGCGGGCATCGAGCGCATCCTCCGCGACCGGGTGCCCGGCATCACCGAGGTGCGGGCCAAGGGCATCGACTTCGACGTGGTGGGCGACTGAGCCCATGTAAGTTCTCGCCCCGCGATGGTGCGGAGCCGAGATCCTTCTGAGTTGGTGGCCGCGGCCGTGGCCGGCGATCGGGGGGCGGTGGCCCGGTTGCTGTCGTTGGTCGAGCGGGGCGGGCAGGGCGCCCGTGACGCCGGGCGGCTGACGTATCCCCACGGCGGTTCGGCCTACACCGTCGGGATCACCGGGGCGCCGGGCGCGGGCAAGTCGACGCTGACCAACCGGTTGATCGAGGTCGTGCGTGCTTCCGGTTCCGAGGTCGGCGTGCTGGCCATCGACCCGTCGTCGCCGTTCACCGGCGGTGCGATCCTGGGCGATCGGGTGCGGATGCAGGACCATGCGCTCGACGACGGCGTCTTCATCCGCTCGATGGCGACCCGCGGCCACCTGGGCGGGCTGGCGTTGGCCACGCCCCAGGCGGTGCGGGTGTTGGACGCGGCGGGGTTCCCTTGGGTGTTGATCGAGACGGTCGGGGTCGGCCAGGTCGAGGTGGAGATCGCCGGTGCCGCCGACACGACGGTGGTGGTGGTCAACCCGGGGTGGGGCGACGCGGTGCAGGCCAACAAGGCGGGGTTGTTGGAGGTGGCCGACGTGTTCGTGATCAACAAGGCCGACCGTCCTGGCGCCGACGCCACCGCCCGCGACCTGGAGGACGCGCTGTCGTTGGCGACCCGTGAGCGCCATCGTCCGGCGATCATTTCGACGGTGGCTTCGTCGGGCGAGGGCGTTGCCGATTTGTGGTCGGCGATCGTGGCCCATCGTGCGTACCTGGAATCGAGCGGCGAGTTGGTTCGGCGCCGTGGTCGCCGCATCGACGACGAGTTGCGCGAGATCGTGGTGCGTCGCCTGGAGCAGCGGGCCGACGGGTTGTCCTCGGGCTCCGACTTCGCTCGATTGCACGACGACGTGTTGTCCCGGCGGCTCGATCCGTATGCCGCCGCCGACGAGATCCTTGGAGGACTTGATGGGTGAGTTCGTTTCTGTCGAACGTCGTGATGACGGCGTGGCCGTGGTGCGGCTCGACCGGCCGAAGATGAACGCGTTGTCGCAGGCGTTGCTCGGCGAGTTGGAGGCGGTTGCGGCATCGCTGGCCGCCGACCCGCCCGGTGCGGTGGTGGTGTGGGGCGGCGAGCGCATCTTCGCCGCTGGGGCCGACATCTCGGAGTTCGGCGGCCCTGCCGAGGCCCGTGTCATCGGCGGCGCCTTCCGTTCGGCGTTGGACGCGGTCGCGGCCATCCCGCGTGCGGTGATCGCGGCCGTGACCGGCTACGCCTTGGGCGGCGGGTGCGAGCTGGCGTTGGCGTGCGACTTCCGGGTCGCCGGCGACAACGCCAAGTTCGGCCAGCCCGAGATCCTGCTCGGCATCATCCCCGGCGGCGGCGGCACGCAACGGCTGGCTCGGTTGGTCGGGCCTTCCCGGGCGAAGGACATCATCATGAGCGGTCGTCAGGTGGTCGCCGACGAGGCGTTGTCGATCGGCTTGGCCGATCGGGTGGTGCCCGCCGGCGAGGTCTTCGACGCTGCCTTGTCGTGGGCGGCCGAGCTGGCCAAGGGCGCGGTGGTCGCCCAGGGCTTCGCCAAGCGGGCGGTGGACGACGGGCTCTCGGCTTCGTTGTCGGACGGCTTGGGGTTGGAGCAAGACCTGTTCAGCGAGGTGTTCTCGACCGAGGATGCCGCTGCTGGCGTGAAGTCGTTTTTGGAGTCGGGGCCGGGCAAGGCGACGTTCGCCGGGCGGTGAACTTGGTTTGACGATGGTGCCCGCCGGGGACGAAGAGGTCGTTCAACGAACCACCTCGGAGGTCACAAGACCATGGGTATCGGAGTCAGCATCTTTCTGCTCGCACTGGGCGCAATCCTCACCTTCGCCCTCAACGTCACCGTGTCTGGCATCGACCTCGACACCGTCGGCGTCATCCTCATGGTGGTCGGCATCATCGGCCTCCTGTTCTCGGCGATGTTCTGGAACAGTTGGGGCGGCTTCGGCGGCGGCCGCACCGAGCGCACCGTCGTCCGCGACCGCGAGGTCATCTAACCGTTCGGGAAGCGCCACTACGCCATTGCGTACTGGCGCTTCCCAAAAACGTGAGTGCCGCCAACCAGCCCGCCCCCGCAACAGGGGCGGGCTTCGTTGCGCCCAAACACACCGAGGCGGGGTCAAGGTCGGCGCCGCAGGCGCCGTCCCGAAGGGACGCGAAGCGGCCTTGACGCCGCCGTAACCCGAAGGCGCCGCGGCCCCAACCCTGGACGACGGTCCGCCCCGCGGGCGGGCCATGGCGTCTCGTTGTTTGGGCGCTCTCAGTTCGGAATACCGAAGTCATCGCGCCCAAACGGCTCACCCCAAACGGCCTAGGGCCAGGCCATGACGCCGAGTTCGGCGGGGGTGACGAGGTCGGGGTGGGAGGGGACGACGCGGACAGTGAAGCCGTAGCGGCCGGCGGTTTCGCAGGTGAAGGTGGAGGTGTAGCGGTAGCAGTCCTTGCGGTCGTGGGCTTCGCCGGCGAGGGTCATGGTGATGCGCTCGGAGGGGACGAGCTCGTCGTTGGGGCCGACGGGGCCGTGGAGCAACTCGACGGCGACGTCGTCTGGGGTCAACGAACTGCCCAGCTCGACCAAGGCTTCGACCTGCCTGGTCATGCCCAGGTCCATGACCGGCGAGTCGGTGTCGGCGGTGACGACCTTGACCGCGTCCCAGGCTCCGAGCACCCGGCGCTTCCAGACCGCCAACGCCTTGGCCCTGGCGTAACCATCGGCGGACAATGCGTCGGCCTGGGCGGCGATGGGCTCGTAGAGGTTCTCGGTGTAGTCCTTCACCATCCGTGACGCCACCACCTGCGGCCCCAACGACTGGAGCGACGACTTCACCCGGCTGACCCAGCGGCGGGGCAGCGGACCGCCCTCGACCCGGTCGTAGAACAAGGGCACGATCTGGCGCTCGAGGATCTCGAACAGCGACTCCGCCTCGACGGCGTCACGGCGGGCCAGGTCCTCGTAGCCCTCGGCGGAAGAGATGGCCCAGCCGTTCTCGCCGTCGAACATCTCGTCCCACCACCCGTCGAGGATCGACAGGTTCAACGCCCCGTTCAACGCCGCCTTCTCGCCCGAGGTGCCGCACGCCTCCTGGGGCCGGCGGGGCGTGTTCAACCACACGTCGCACCCTTGGTACAAGGTGCGGGCGACGGCGATGTCGTAGTCGGGCACGAACGTGATGCGGTGACGGATCGACGGGTCGGAGGAGAAGTGGATGATCTGGCGGATCATCTCCTTGCCGGCGTCGTCGTGGGGATGGGCCTTGCCGGCGTACACGACCTGGATCGGCCGCTCGGCCGACAACAGCAACGCCTTCAACCGGTCGGGCTGCGACAAGAGCAGGTTGGCCCGCTTGTAGGTGGCGAAGCGGCGGGCGAACCCGATCGTCAGCACCCGCCCGTCGAGCACCGAGTCGGCCCACTCGGCGTCGGAGGAAGACATCCCCCTGGCCATCAACGACTGGCGCAACCGGCCACGCACGAATGCCACCAGCCGGTCACGGTTCTGCTCCCGGGCCCGCCAGAGCTCGTCGTCCCTGGCGTCGGCGATGCGGGCCCAGTCCTCGGGCCCGGCCTCGTACCAAGCCGGCACCACATGCCTGGCCAGCACGTCGTCGATCTCGGCCGACACCCACGTATGGGCGTGGACCCCGTTGGTCACCGACGTGATCGGCACCTCGTCCACGGGCACGTCGGGCCATAGCGAGGAGAACATGCGCCGGCTGACCGACCCATGGAGACGGGAGACGGCGTTCGACATGCCGGCCAACCGCAGCCCCATCACCGCCATGTTGAAGGGCTCGTCCTTGGCCGAACCCGGCAGGTGGCCGACGGACATCAGCTCGTCGAACCCGACGCCGCACTCGTCGGCCCACCCCTTGAAGTAGCGCTCCATCAGCGAGCGCTCGAAGCGGTCGATCCCCGCCGGCACCGGGGTGTGGGTCGTGAAGATCGTCCCCGACCGCACCGCCTCGATGGCCTCGGCGAACGAAAGCCCGGAATCGACGATGAGCCGGCGAATCCGCTCGAGCCCGAGGAACCCGGCGTGACCCTCGTTGGTGTGGAAGACCTGCACCGGCTCGCCCAACGCCTCCAGCGCCCGCACCCCGCCGACACCCAACAGGATCTCCTGGCGGATGCGGTGCTCCTGCGGATCGCCGCCGTACAAGCGGTCGGTCACCAACCGACCCTCGGCGTCGTTCTCCTCGACGTCGGCATCGAGGAAATACAGCCGCACCCGGCCCACGTCGGCCCGCCAGATCTGTGCGTGCAGGGGAGTACCGGCCAGGTCGACCGTCACCCGCACCCCGTCGACCAACGACACCGCCATCGCATGTGGGTCGAGGACGGGGTACCGCTCCTGCTGCCACCCGTCGGCGTTGAGCTCCTGGCGGAAGTAACCCTGCCGGTAGAAGAGACCGATCCCGGTCAGCGGCAACCCCAACCCCGACGCCGCCTTCAGGTGGTCGCCGGCCAGCACGCCCAACCCGCCGCTGTACTGGGGCAGCGCCTCGGCGATCCCGAACTCGGGGGAGAAGTAGGCCACGTGGCGCAGCCGTCGCCCGGGCTTGCCCTGGAACCAACTCTCGCTGTCGAGGTACCGAACCAGGTCGCCGTGGACCTCGGCGAGGAACGAGGTGAAGGCCGAGTCGGCGGCCAACGCCTCCAGCCGCTCACGGCGCACCAGGCCCAACAGGCGAACGGGGTCGTGGCCCGTCACCTCCCACTGGTCGGGGTCGACCCAACGGAACAGGTCGCGGGTCCGCTCGTCCCACGACCAGCGCAGGTTCATGGCCAGCTCGTGCAACGGGGCAAGGGACTCCGGCAACTTGGGCCGGACGGTGAAGCTGCGCAGCGCCTTCATCGGATGGTCACGGTACCCCGCCCCGCCCACCCGAGGTTTCGGCCCGGGCGCGAGCGTGGTAGGCACGCGTGGGTGATCGGCCGGATCGTGATCGACGACGTCAGGCCGCGGACCCCCACCCGCGCCTACCCGGCCAAGGCGGTCGTGGGCGAGACCGTGACCATCTCCGCCGACGTCTTCAAGGACGGCCACGACATTCTTGCCGCCCGGGTCCTGTGGCGCCCCACCGGCAAGCCCCAGTGGAACGAGGCCCCCCTCGCCGTCGAGAACGCCGGCCTCGACCGCTGGGCCGGCACCATCGTGCCGACGACCCTCGGCCGCCACGAGCTCGTGGTCGAGGCCTGGACCGACCGTTACGCGACCTGGCGCCACAAGGCCGAGGCCAAGCTGGGCGCGGGCCAGGACATCGCCACCGAGCTGGAAGAAGGCGCGCTCCTCCTAGAAGCGCGAGCCGCCGACGACGAGCAACTGGCCGAGGTGGCCAAGATCCTCAGGGACGACAAGCTCACCCCGCACGAGCGCCTCGCCCCCGCGCTCACGCCCGACGTCGAGCGCCTGCTCCAAGGGGCGCCGGCCGACCAAGGTGAGATCGCCGCCAGCGAGGCCGTGCCCCTGTGGGTCGACAGGGAACGGGCCCTCTTCAGCGCCTGGTACGAGTTCTTCCCCCGCAGCGAGGGCGGTTTGCAGGGAGCGAGGAACCGGCTGCCGGCCATCGCCGACATGGGCTTCGACGTCGTCTACTTCCCGCCGATCCACCCCATCGGCCGCCAGTACCGCAAGGGCCCGAACAACACCCTCACCGCCACCGAGGACGACCCGGGCAGCCCGTGGGCCATCGGCGGCCCCGAAGGCGGCCACACCGCCATCCACCCCGAACTGGGCACGTTCACCGACTTCGAAGACCTCGTCCTCAAGGCCAACGAGCTCGGCCTCGAGATCGCCCTCGACTACGCCCTCCAGTGCAGCCCCGACCACCCGTGGGTCACCGAGCATCCCGAGTGGTTCCACCACCGGCCCGACGGCACCATCGCCTACGCCGAGAACCCGCCGAAGAAGTACCAGGACATCTACCCGGTCAACTTCTGGCCGGCCGGCGACGCCGACAGAAAAGCCCTCTGGACCGCGTGCAAGGACATCCTCGACTTCTGGATCGCCAAGGGCGTGCGCATCTTCCGGGTCGACAACCCCCACACCAAGCCGATGGCCTTCTGGGAGTGGATCATCCCGGCGGTGCAAGCCACCAACCCCGACGTCCTCTTCCTGGCCGAGGCCTTCACCCGCCCGAAGGTGATGGCCAAGCTGGCCGAGGTCGGCTTCACCCAGAGCTACACCTACTTCACGTGGCGCACGAAGCGGGACGAGATCGTCGAGTACGTCGAGGAGGTCGCGCTTGGCGAGAAGGCCGACTACATGCGGCCCAACTTCTGGCCCAACACGCCCGACATCCTCGCCGGCCCGCTGCGCAACGGCCCGGTCTCGGCCTTCAAGCTGCGGGCGGTCCTCGCGGCCACGCTGGCCCCGAGCTACGGCGTCTACTCCGGCTACGAGCTCCTCGAGAACGAGCCCATGTCCGACACCAACGAGGAGTACTTCCACTCCGAGAAGTACGAGGTGCGCCGGCGCAACTGGGACGACCCCCGCTCGATCGCCGGGTGCCTGACCCAGCTCAACGCCATCCGCCACCGCCACCCGGCGCTGCAACGCCTCAGGAACGTGCGCTTCCACGCCTCGACCAACGACAACGTGCTCGCCTATTCGAAGGTGAGCGACGACGGCGCCGACGTCGTGCTCGTCATCGTCAACCTCGACCCGTGGAGCGCGGCCGAGTCGACGCTCAACCTCGACCTCCCCGCGCTCGGCCTGCCGTGGGACGCGCCCTTCGAGGCCTACGACGAACTGAGCCACCAGTCGTTCACGTGGCAGGGGCCCGAGCCCTACGTGCGCCTCGATCCGCACCACGACGTGGCCCACGTGCTCCACCTGCGGCCGCTCTCGTGAGCGTCACGCCGGCCGAGAACCCCGCCGAACCGCTCGAGCTCAGGGACCCTCACTGGTTCCAGACCGCGGTGTTCTACGAGGTGCTGGTGCGGGGCTTCTTCGACGGCAACAACGACGGCACCGGCGACCTGCGGGGCATCACCGAGAAGCTCGACTACCTGCAGTGGCTCGGCGTCGACTGCATCTGGCTGCTGCCGTTCTACCAATCGCCGCTGCGGGACGGCGGCTACGACATCAGCGACTTCTTCTCGATCCTGCCCGAGTACGGCGACCTGGCCGACGCCGTCACCCTGATCGAGGAGGCCCACAAGCGGGGCATCCGCGTCATCGCCGACCTCGTCGTCAACCACACCAGCGACCAGCACCCGTGGTTCCAGGAGTCGAGGCAGGACAAGACCAACCCCAAGGCCGACTGGTACGTCTGGAACGACGACGATCACCGGTGGCCCGAGGCCCGCATCATCTTCGTCGACACCGAGAAGTCGAACTGGACCTGGGACCCGGTGCGCGAGCAGCACTACTGGCACCGCTTCTTCAGCCACCAGCCCGACCTCAACTACGACAACCCCGACGTCCAGCAGGCCATGCTCGACGTGGTCAAGTTCTGGCTCGACATCGGCCTCGACGGCTTCCGCCTCGACGCCGTGCCTTACCTCTACGAGCGCGACGGCACCAACGGCGAGAACCTCAAGGAGACCCACGAGTACCTGAAGCGGATGCGCAAGGAGGTCGACGCCCAGTTCCCCGGGCGGGTGCTGCTGGCCGAGGCCAACCAGTGGCCGGCCGACGTCGTCGACTACTTCGGCGACGGCGACGAGTGCCACATGTGCTTCCACTTCCCGGTCATGCCCCGCATGTTCATGGCCGTGCGGCGGGAGCAGCGGTTCCCGATCACCGAGATCCTGGCCCAGACCCCGGACATCCCCGACGGCTGCCAGTGGGGCATCTTCCTCCGCAACCACGACGAGCTCCCGCTCGAGATGGTCACCGACGAAGAGCGCGACTACATGTACTCGGAGTACGCCAAGGATCCCCAGATGCGCCGCAACATCGGCATCTCGCGGCGGCTCTTCCCCTTGATCGACAACGATCGACGCATCGCGGAGCTGTTCTACGCATTGCTGTTCTCCATGCCGGGTAGCCCCGTCATGTACTACGGCGATGAGATCGGCATGGG
>JAXDPV010000237.1:0-17625 GCA_034668185.1 Actinomycetota bacterium | reverse complement strand
CTGCCGCTACTTCCTATGCAACTTCGCCACGATACCCGGGTTTCCTCCCCAAAAACGTCATCGGACGGAAACTCTCAAGAAACCTGGGTATCGGCTGGGTGCTCGGGGTGCTCCAACCGCTCGATTGCCGCGAACGAGGCCCGCATCCGGGCCAAGCCGTGGTCGTCGTCGCTCGGGAAGGTGAAGGCGTGGCGCGCCAGCGAGGTGCCTTCCAGGGCGACGCCGCGGTTGCGGAGGTGGTCGCCCAACTGGTCGGCGAGGCGGTCGACGAAGATGCGGGCGCCCTCCGGCCCGGTCTCCGGGCAGATCACCGCGAAGTGGTGGACGCCTTCGGCCTGCGCGTGGACGGCCCGGTCGACCGAGCGGACCGCCTCCGCCAGTTGGTGGCCGACGTCGCTCAGGATGGCGGCCTGCTTGCGCCGCCCGAGCAGCTCGAGGGCGTCGGCCGGAATCTCGACGACGCACACCGAGAAGAGAGTCTTGTAGCGGCCCGCCCTGGCCATCTCGAGGTCGGTGTCCTGGAGGAAGAAGCGGGCGTTGAACAAGCCGGTGGCGTCGTCGACCTGGTCGTAGACGTCGAGCTTCTCGAGGCTGCGTTCGAGCTGGCGGTCGGCCATGCCGCCGATGAGGCCGAAGGCGATGTAGCCGAGGGCGCGGCCCGCGACCAGGGTGAAGAAGCGCCCGTCGCCCACGGCGTCGATGGCCGGTTGGCGGAGGATGGCGTAGAGGACGGTGGCACCCACGCCGGCGAGGACGCCGCCGATCACGTCCCACAGCACGAAGGCCAGGAAGACCGGGATGAAGAGGAGGACGGCCACGACCTCGATGGTGTCGACCCGGCGCACGAACATCACCGCGGCCACGAGGAGCAGCACCGCCAAGCCGACGGCGAGGGTCAGGCGCCGGGTTGCGGCGTAGCTCATGGCGGTGATCGTAGGCTGGGCCGGTGGCCCCCGCGCTCCGCTCCCGCATCGCCCTGGTGGCCTTGCTCGGGGCCTTCCTCATCCCCATCGGGATGTCGTCGCTCCGGGGGCTGACCCACGTGCTCACCTGCGCCGACAAGACGGAGATCCCGTTCACCCTGATCACCCCGGCCGGCGGCGACCCGGTGATCGTCAGCTCGACCACCATCAGCCGCTCGTCGGCGGCCAAGGGGGGCAAGGTCTGCGGCGGGCTCTCCCTCGACGTGCGGGTCGCCCCCGCGGCCGGCGGCCGGGTCACCCTGCGCCTGCCGATCAGCAACGACACCTCGTTCGACTGGAAGGGCACGGTCAAGCTCCAGCTCGGCTCGACGGTGGTGCCGGTCGACGTGGGCGAGATCCGGGCGGGCCAGACCCGTACCGGCACGGTGAAGTTCAAGCCGCCGAAGGGGCAGCTCGAGGTCAACGGGTCGTTGCTGATCGGGCCGTGAGGCGGGCGGCCTTCCCCGGCTCGTTCAACCCGCTGACGGTGGCCCACCTGGCGATGGCGTCGGCCGCGGTGGCGGCGTGCGGCGTCGATGGCGTCGATCTGGTGGTGTCGCGCGTCGCCCTCGGCAAGGAGGCGGTCGAGCGGCCGCGGCTCGAGGAACGGCTCGCGGTCTTGACGGCCGCGGCGGCGACCCGGCCATGGTTGGGCGTGGTCGTGACCGACGCGCAACTGCTGGTGGACGTGGCCCGCGGCTACGACGCCCTCGTGCTCGGCGCCGACAAGTGGGCCCAGGTCCTCGACCCCGCGTTCTACGGCGGTTCGGTCGCGGCCCGTGACGCCGCGGTGGCGTCGCTGCCGCCGACGCTGGCGGTCGCTCCCCGCGGTTCTGCGCCGCTGCCGGATGGCGCGGTCGTGTTGGCGATCGACCCTGGACACGATGGCGTCTCCTCGAGCGGGGCCCGGGCCGGGGCCCACCATTGGATGGCCGAGGAGGCCGTCGAGCTCGACCGCGCCTGTGGCGCGTGGACCGACCCGGATCGCTACGAGGCCTGGCTGCGGTTGCAGTAGGCCCGTCGTTCATCGACGGTTCATGGTGGGCGGCGCACGATCGGGCGGTGCGAAGGGTGACCCTCCCCTTGGCCGCCGCCGTAGCCGGAACCGGCTTGGCCGACGGAGCGCTGCACCACTCCGTCCCGCCCGACGTCCTCGGCCGCTTCGCCCCCACCGCCGAGACCGCCGCCACCCGACCGTGGCTGTTGCTCAGCGCCATCGTGTTGACGCGCGACCCCAAGATGCTCGCGGTCGCTTGCGCCGGCGTGGTCGTCCTTGTGGGCTGGGCCGAGCACCGCGTCGGATGGGCGCGGGCGCTGGCCGCCGGCATCGGGGGTTCGTTGGTCGCGACCCTGGTCTGCGACGCCGTGCTCCTGGTCGGGGCCGGCGCCGGCTTCGCGGCCGCCCGCCAGGCCGCGGCCTCGGCCGACTACGGCGTATCGGCGGTGGTGGCCGGCGCCGCCGGCGCGTTGGCCTGCACGCTGCCACCCTGGCCGGCGGTGGCGTTGACGGTGGCCATGCTCAACGGCCTCGTGGTCCACCACTCGCTGCCCGACTGGGAACACGTCGTCGCCTTCGCCGTGGGCATGGTGGTGATGGGCCCGCGATGAACCTGCCCCTCGCCTCGACCGCCGCCGTGGCCGTCGCGGCCGCCGTGCTCACGCTGGCGATCGCGATCGCGTGGTGGCGCCGGCACAGGCGCGGGCGGTGGGTGAGCTGGATCGTCGTCGGGGTGCTGACGATCGCCGTGGGGGCCATCGGCGTCAACGACTACTTCGCCTACTTCCCCACCATGGCCGACGTCGCCGGCCGCCACGCCAAGGACCAGGCCTCACCGGCCAAGGTCGCGGCCGTGGCCGCCCTGCCCACCCCGCCCGCCCGTGGGCTGGTCGAGCAGGTCGCCATCGCGGGCACGGCGTCGGGGTTCGTGGCCCGGCCTGCTGAGATCTACCTGCCGCCGGCGTGGTTCACCACGCCCCGGCCGGCGCTGCCGGTGATCGAGCTCCTGCACGGCTCGCCGGGCACGCCCGAGGACTGGACGCGGGGCGCGCAGGTCGACGTCGTCTCCGACCAGTGGGCCCTCGACCACGGCGGCTTCGCCCCCATCATCGTGATGCCCGACGTCAACGGCTCGTTCACCGGCAACACCCAGTGCCTCAACGGCCGCCGGGGCAACGCCGAGACCTATCTCGTCGACGACGTCCACCGCTTCGTCGTCGACACCTACGGCGCCCGCACCGACCGCAACGGCTGGACCGTTGGCGGCCTTTCCGAGGGCGGGTACTGCGCGCTCAACCTCACCGCGACCCACCCCGACGTGTTCGCCACCTTCCTCGACTTCGGCGGTAGCGGCCGGCCCAGGCACTGGCACCACCACCCTGAGGACGTGGCCGGGTGGTTCGAGGTCGGCTCTGCCGACGGGCTGACCACACGGGAGGTGCAGGCTACGGCCGGCGCCATGGGCCGAGCGGGCCTCGAGGCCCACCTCACGTTGGTGCCCGATGGACACCACACCTTCCGGGTCTGGCGCCAGGCGTTCGCCGACGCGCTGCCGTGGACGGTCAGCCGGATGCAGCCGACGGCAGCGTGACCCACACCGTCGCCCCGCCGAGGGGCGGTCCGTTGCGCACGCCGACCTCGCCGTCGAGGCCATGGACCAAGGCGGCCACGATGGCCAGGCCGAGCCCGGCGCCGGTACCGCCGGAGCGGACGAAGCGGTCGAAGGCGCGGTCGAGGACATCGGGATCGAAGCCGGGGCCGTCGTCGCTGACCTCGATGGCCAGGTAGCCGTCGGCCCCCGGTCGGACCTGCACGACGATCTCGTCGCGTGCGAAGCGGCGGGCGTTGCCGACCAGGTTGGCCACGATCTGTTCGACGACCGAGGCCTCGACCGCGACGGCTCCGTCGCCCTCGACCCTGACCTCGGGCCCGACCCGTTCGACGATGGCGCCGACGGTGACCGGGCTGTCCGCCGGGATCGTCACCTTGCCGGCGTCGGCCCGGGCGAGGAGCAGGAGGTCTTCGGCCATGTGGCCCAAGCGCTCGGCCTCCTCGAGGGCGCTGGTCAGGCTGGCCCTGGCCGCCTCGGTCTCGGCGTCGAGCAAGGCCAGCTCGAGCTCGCCCCTGAGGATGGCGATCGGGGTGCGCATCTCGTGGCTGGCGTCGTCGAGGAAACGGCGCTCGTGGGCGACGGCCAGCTCGATGCGGTCGAGCATCCCGTTGAGGGTGCGGCCCAGGAGGGCGACCTCGTCGTCGCCGTCGGGCTGGGCCAGCCGCCGGCCGGTCGAGTCGAGGGAGATGGTGGCCGCCTCCTCGGTCATGCGGCGGACCGGCCTGAGGGCGGCCCCGGCGAGCAGCCAACCGGCACCGGCGAGGAGGCCGAGGAGGCCGGGGCTGCCGACGGCGAGGAATATCCGGAGGCGGTGCTGGGCCCTGACGGTGGCGTCGAGCGAGGTACCGATCACGACCAGCGTGGTGCCGGCCGGCGTACGGGGCGCCACCAGCAGGCGGCTGCGCCGGCCGAGCCCGGGCACGGCCCGATCGATGAGCGTCGGTCGGGGAGCGCGGGCGACGGCCCTCCGCGTCTCGGCCGCGGTGAGCACCGGGCCGCGCGAACGGAGCGCGGGCGAGTGGCCCACGACCTCCCGACCGGCCAGTACCTGGGCGAACGGGTCATTGGCCAGGTCGAGGTCGGCGGCCACGTCGGCGGCCCGCTGGCGGAGCCCGGTGTTGACGGCGGCGTTGAGCTCGCCGGCGAGCGACCGCCAGAGGAAGAACGAGGTGGCGAGCACCACCGCCCCGGCTCCGAGGGTGAAGAGCACGGCCAATCGGGAGCGGAGGGACGACGGCCACGGGGCCACGGGCGCAGCGTACGTTCATGCCCGCTTCATGGGCAGGAGCGGATACTCCCCGGGTGCCTGGGCCTCCCGAGAACGAAGTGCTGGCGTCGCTGACGCAGCCGCAGACGATCGCCGCCGCCGCCGACCAGGCGTGGGGCCGGGGCGACGACCGCGCCGCTGGCCGGCTGCGGCTCGCGCTGCTGCGGTCGTTGCTCGACCTGCGCGACCGGATGACGGTGGTCGCCGACCAGGGCGACGGGTCGCTGTCGGCCTCGGTGCAGCGGATGGAACAGTCGATGATCGAAGAGCTCATCGCTGGGTCGCCGACGATCTGGCCGCTGCAGAGCCGGGTCGGGCGGTTGCTCGAAGCCGAGGTCGACCTCCTCGTCGCCCAGCGGAGGGGCGATCGATGATCGAGGTGCTGCGGCTGCGCCGGGCCCGGCGGTTGGCGGCCACCGCCATCGCCCTGGCCGGCCTGCTCGACCTGGCCTCGGCCCTGACGCCTCCGCTGCGCGAGCGGTTGCACGCCGAGTTGCTGGTCGTGCCGTTGGCCGTGCCCCAGGTAGCGACGTCGCTCGTCGTCCTGGCCGGCATCGCCCTGCTGGTCCTGGCCCGGGGGGTCAGGGCCGGCCAGCAACGGGCGTGGGCGTGCTCGGTCGGGTTGCTGGCGGGCTCGGCCGTCTTGCACCTGGTGAAGGGCGGCGACGTCGAGGAGACGGTCGTGGCTCTCGGGGTGGCCGCCTGGCTGGTGCGGTCGCGGCCGGCGTTCCGGGCGCCGTCTTCGGAGCCGTCGCCGTTGGTGGCGTTGGTCGGCGTGGTGTTCGGGGCCGCGGTACTCGGCGTGGCCATCGTCGAGGTCGTGCCGTTGGGCCGGCCCCACCCGGGGTTGGTCGCCGCGGTGGTGGCCGTCGGCTCGCGGCTGGCGTGGATGCCGGCAGGCCGGCCGGTGTTGGTCGAGGGCCTGGACGAGTTCCTCACGCCGGCGTTGGGCGCGGTCGGCTTGAGCCTGGTCGTCGGCGGCGGGTGGTTGCTGTTCCGTCCCGGTCGTTGGATACGGAGCCACGGCGGCGAGCACGAGCGGGCCCGTTCGATCGTGGACCGCTGGGGGAGCGACACCCTGGCCTACTTCGCCTTGCGGGACGACAAGTCGCACTTCTTCTGGGGCGACACCGTGGTGGCTTTCGCCGTGATCGGCGGCGTGTGCCTGGTCTCGCCCGATCCCATCGGTCCCCCTGGCGAGGCCGCGGTGGCGTGGCGGGAGTTCCGGGCCTTCGCTTCGTCCAACGGGTGGCCGGTCGCGGTGTTGGGCGCGACCGAGGAATGGCTGCCCCGCTACCGCGACGGGGGGATGAGCTCGTTCTACGTGGGCGACGAGGCGGTGGTCGACTGCCAGACGTTCTCGATGAAGGGCGGGCGCTTCAAGGGCCTGCGCCAGGCGGTGAACCGCATCGAGAAGTACGGGTACACGATCTCGTTCCACGACCCGGCTTCGGTCGCGTCGGCGTTGCGTTCGTCGCTGGTGGCGTTGGCCGCCGAGAGCCGCCAAGGTGAGGCCGAGCGGGGGTTCTCGATGACGTTGGGTCGGCTGTTCGACCCGCGCGACACCGGGCTCCTGCTGGCGGTCGCGTCCGATGCGTCAGGCGAGCCGGTCGCCTTCTGCCAATGGGTGCCGGCGCCGTGCATCGAGGGGTACTCGCTCGACCTCATGCGCCGCAGCCGTTCGTCGTCGCACCCGAACGGGCTGACGGACTTCGTGGTGGTGCGGACGATCGAGCACCTGCGGGAACTTGGCGCCCGGGGCCTGGCCCTGAACTTCGCCACCATGCGGGCGGTGCTGTCGGGGTCGTTGGGCGACAGCTTGGCCAGGCGGGGCGAGCGGTGGGTGTTGCTGCGGCTGTCGGAGTCGATGCAGATCGAGTCGTTGTGGAAGTACAACGCCAAGTTCGACCCGGCGTGGCGGGGGCGGTACGCGGTCTACGAGTCGGTGGGGATGCTGGTTCCGGCGGCGTTGGCCGCGGCCCGGGCCGAGTCGTTCTCCGAGCTGCCGGTCATCGGCCGGTTCCTGGTTGGAGCCGATAGCCAACGCCCCTGAGGGTCTCGATCGAGTCCCGGCTGAAGGGTCGGTCGATGGCGTCCCTGATCTGGCGGACGTAGACATCGACGATGTTGGAGAGGCCGTCGTAGGCCTCGTCCCACACGTGTTCGAGGATGGCGGTGCGGGTGCAGACGTCGCCGGCGTTGCGCATCAGGTGCTCGAGGACGGCGAAGGCCTTGGCCGACAGCACGACGGGTTCGCCCGCTCTCGTCACCGTTCTTGCCGCCGGGTCGAGCACGAGGTCGTCGACTTGGAGGACGGTGCTCATCGTCGCCGGCGGTCTCCTGGTGAGCGCCCGCACCCGGGCGAAGAGCTCGGCGAAGGCGAACGGCTTGGTCAGGTAATCGTCGGCGCCGGCGTCAAGGCCCTGCACCCTGTCTTCGACCGCGTCCCTGGCGGTGAGCATCAGCACCGGCGCCCATTTCTCTTGTTCCCTGAGGCGGCGGCACACCTCGAAGCCGTCGGGCGCGGGGATGTTGGCGTCGAGGACGATGGTGTCGTAGTGATGCTCGGTCACGGCCCAGAGGGCGTCGGTGCCGGTCGTGCTGACGTCGACGGCGTACCCCTCCCGCTCGAGGCCGCGCTTCAGGAGGTCGGCCATCTTCGCTTCGTCTTCGACGACGAGGATGCGCATTACGGGGCGAGGTTAGGTTGGTGGCGTGGCGTGGGACTTCTCCGATCTCCGGGCGATCTTCGTCAACTGCACGCTGAAGCGCTCGCCGGAGCTCTCGCACACGCAGGGCCTCGCCGACCTCTCGATCGAGCTGATGCGCCGGGAGTCGGTCACGGTCGACGTCGTTCGGGCCGTCGACCTCGAGCTCCCTCCCGGCGTCTATCCGGACATGCGGGACCATGGCTGGCCGGCTGACGACTGGCCGTCGCTCTTCTCTCGGGTCATGGCGGCCGACATCCTCGTGGTGTGTACGCCAATCTGGCTCGGCGACAAGTCCTCGGTCTGCACGCGCCTCATCGAGCGGCTGTACGGCAACTCTTCTGAGCTCAACGACGCCGGCCAGTACGCCTACTACGGCCGGGTCGGCGGTTGCCTGGTGACCGGGAACGAGGACGGCATCAAGCACGTGGCCATGAACGTGCTGTACTCGTTGCAGCACCTCGGGTTCGTCATCCCCCCGCAGGCCGACGCCGGCTGGGTCGGCGAAGCCGGCCCCGGTCCTTCCTATCTCGACCCCGGCTCCGGCGGCCCTGCCAACGACTTCACCAACCGCAACACCACCTTCATGACCTGGAACCTCTTGCACCTCGCCCGGATGCTCCGTGATCATGGTGGCATCCCGGCCCACGGCAACCAACGTTCGCTCTGGGACGCCGGCTCACGGTTCGACTTCCCGAACCCGGAGCACCGCTGAGGTTTCGTGGGTTGACGCCGCTTGGTCAGGGTCTATAGCTGTCCGGCCAACGTTCCTGGGCCTCGACGAATGGGTCCAGGGGCAGTCGTTCGTCGAAGCTCTCGATTGGCTCGACGACGACGTAACCCTTGTAGGCGTTGAAGCTGACGGCCCATCGGTTCAAGAAGCCCTCGTATCCGAGTAATGCGAACGGAAGGCCCTCATCAACAACGAAGTCGACTTCGGCGGTCCATCCGAGGTCGTCGAAGGGCCGGAGCAGTAGGTCCACGGTCTGTGTCACTGCGGCCCACCGCCGACCCATGAGGTCGATGAGAACGCCGGTGCCTCCCGGTCCATCTAGAAAGGGGACGCCGATCAGGTCCCCGATGCCGCGAGGAAAGACGGTGCGTGGAGCCCCAGTGTCGATGAGCGCCTTGGTAGTTGCCCGCTCCTTTGGGCCGGTGGCGACTTCGACATTCACCATCGGCCGCAAAATGACCTGGCCGGTCGTCATTGACTCCTCCTCCCGCCAGGGAAAGAGGTGGAAGCGACCAGGCAGAAGCGCTATCCGACGCCGACGATGAAGGCGTCCGAGGTCGGCCGCACGAACTCGATGGTCGCCATGGACCGCTTGCGATGATCCATCTTGTGAAGCTCGTACGCGAGCACCTTCGAGGTTCTTGCGACTGCGATGACCTCGTCGTCGATGACGGCGATCCAGTTACCGGCAAATGCTTCCGCCCACTCCGGCCGGTGCACCGGCTCCATCCGGCGACCGGGCCTCGCAATCGGCATGTCGGGACGGTACCCCGACGACTTCCTCTTTGCCCAGCGTCTTGCGCGCATGGTCATATGGTAGGAACTTTCCTACAGTACGGCGGTGGATGGTATTGCGCCGAGCGGACCCCGGAAGATTGCCCCCAGAAACCAGGTGACTCTCCCTGCTGAGTTGTTAGAGCAGATTGGAGTTCAAGTGGGCGACTGGGTCTACGTCGCCCGGAACCCGGACCGGCCCGGGACGTTGATCGTCATTCCAAGGGCCTCATGGCCGATATTTTCCGCAAAGGCTGGACGGCGATTTCTTGACACATCCGGTCGCCGCTGACAGCCCTCGACACACGCAACCAGCACCACCACGGTCACTGCAGCGCTGCGGCAGGCGGCGTGACACAACGCAAGCTCGTGACCAGCGTGTCCGGTGGTGGAGACGATGGGACTCGAACCCACGACCCCCTGCTTGCAAAGCAGGTGCTCTAGCCAGCTGAGCTACGTCCCCCCGAACTATGAGGATATCCGGCCCCTGTGAGGGCGGGAGGGGTGCTCGAGTTGGTCACCAACGGCCGCTACGCTGCAACGAGTGGCGGGGCGTACCGACTGCGACTGCGACAGGTGCAGGACGGATCGGAAGTTCCTACGATCGAGCCGCCGCAAATCGCCCGATCATCCGAACGGGCATCTTCGTGTCGTTGATCTCTTCGCCGGGTGTGGAGGGTTGACCTGCGGTTTGGTCGAGGCCGCCCAACGGCTAGACTGGGCCGTCGACGTACGCCTTGCGGTCGAGTCGAAGGACGACATCGCTGCGGTCTACCGAGCCAACTTCGGCATCGATCCCATGATCGCCGGCGGCGACGTTGCCCAGGTCTTCTCTGGCGACATCGGCGAGCGTCTCACGCCGACCGAGCAGCTAGCCAAGCGCGCCGCCGGCGACGTCGACGTCCTCGTAGCTGGGCCGCCTTGCCAAGGGCACAGCAACCTGAACAATCACACACGCCGCGATGACCCGAAGAACGCGCTCTACGTCCGAACAGCCCGGGCTGCGGAAGTGCTGGACCCCGATGTCGTCATCGTCGAAAACGTGCCCCCCGTGCAGTGGGACAAAAACGATGCTGTCGGTATCACCACGAAGGCGCTGACCCAACTCGGCTACTCCGTGAACGGCGATGTCGTCAACCTGTCGGTCGTCGGCGTGCCGCAGCGGCGGCGGCGATACCTACTCCTAGCCTCGAAGCTGAAGTCCTTCGAGCCCGACGCGGTCTTTGTCGACCTCGACCGCGAGTGGGGTGAGCACGGTCCGCGATCCGTCCGGTGGGCGATTGGCGACCTTGAGGACCTCCCGACCGATGGAAGTGGACCTACCGTCGACACCGCGCCAGTTCCCCAGGACGAAAACCGGAAGCGAATCGAGTGGCTGTTCGAACACGACGAGTACGTCCTCGACGATTCGCAGCGACCCGCCTGCCATCGCGACAAGAAGCACAGCTACCGGTCGGTATACGGCCGCCTCGCGTGGGAGGAGCCGGCCCAGACCATCACGACCGGCTTCGGATCAATGGGGCAGGGACGCTACGTCCATCCCAGCAAGCATCGCACGATCACTCCCCATGAGGCGGCGCGACTGCAATCGTTCCCGGACTGGTTCGACTGGGGCGAGACGAAGCGGACGGCTCTGGCGACGATGATCGGGAATGCAGTCCCTCCTCTGCTGACGACCGCGATTGGCCTGAAGATCATCCACGCGCTTACGGCCGATCGGCCTCCGAACGTATGATCACGCCTAGCGCTTCTTCGGTCGCGGCGTCGACGCGGATGCGGGCAAATCGCCGGAGGGACACGCAACCAGAGCTCGCGCTCCGGCGACTGTTGCACGCCAGAGGTCTTCGCTACCGGGTCGATTACCCGGTACTCCCGCGTCGTCGGGCCGACATCGTCTTTCCGAGACGCCGGTTGGCGATCTACGTTGACGGCTGCTTCTGGCATGGGTGCCCCCGCCATGCGACTCAGGCGAAGGCGAACGCGGGATTCTGGCAGGCGAAGATCGCCGCGAACCGGCAACGGGATGCGACCACTTGCACGGACCTCCACTCCTCCGGCTGGACTGTCCTCCGCTTCTGGGAGCACGAGGACCCCAGCACCGCCGCCGACGAGATCGAACGCTTCCTCACGTCCTAAAGCCCCGCGCGTGCGGGGTCATGGTACCGTCGGTTGGCCTGGCCAAACTCCAGAGGATCTCGACTCCGGTCCACGTCCGACGAGCGAAGCAGGGCGACCAAGCCACCGGTCCTCGGGCCGCATGCAAAGGGAGATTGCGATGTTTCGCGTCGAGAACGCTGACTTCATTGCCGACAAACTTGCGTCAGAGCTCCTGCCGGATCAGGAGTTCCGCGAAGCGGCCAAGAACGGCGAGGAGGCCATCCGCCGTCGGTTCTTCGCCGACGGCCGCAAGAGCGGCGGCCGGATCGAGATCGATGTCGATTGGCCGCTCCACGCGGAAACCGGCGGCTGGTACGTGTCGTGCTCCGACAATGGAGACGGCATGAACAGGGGGGAACTTCAGAAGTACACACTTACCCTTGCGGTGCAAGGAGCAGGTCGCAACCAGTCGCTCACGGGCAACCAAGGCATGGGGCTCAAGATAAGCGGGCCCACTCGGCATAAGGAAGGCGTCCTGATCCGTTCGATGAAGGACGGCGAACGGACGATGCTCCAAATCGGCTGGAACAAAAGCGACAAGCATTACGACCTGATCCCGCTCGGCCCGAACGGCGAAAACATCGTGTCAGTCCCCGAGGCGATGTTCCCTTCATTCGTCATCGACCAAGGCTCCGGGACGGTGGTGACCTTCCTCGGCAACGCTCCGGACGAGAACACCTTGTGGCCACCTGGACGACCGAAGAACTGGCTGTTCAAATACCTCAACCAGCGGTTCTTCCGGTTCTCCCACGACGGTATCGACATGTTGGTGCGCCAGCCGGCAGGCGACATCGCCGACTGGCCCCGGACCCGTGGCGATGCCGACCGGGGCAAGTCATTCAACCTGGCCGCGGTCAAGGGCACCGCCGCGGTATGGGACGACGCCGCTGATAAGGGCGGACCTGGCAACCACGATTACGTCGAGCTGCCAGGAGATCCGCTCGCGGATGTTCCGGCTGCTCGTATCCATTGGTGGGTCCTCCCGACCGGGCCCGGCACTGACGTCTCGACCAGAACCGCCGGAGGCGGCAGCCTCGCCGTGCTCTATCAGAACGAACTCCACGATTGGCGTACTAGCAGCCAGGCGAACCCGTTCTTCGCCCGGTTGGGCGTCTTGTTTGGTAAGACCCGCATCGCGTTCGTCATCGAGCCCTTAGGGTCGACGGTCGCATCGGACTTCGCCCGGTCGCATGTCCTCATCGGCGGCAAGGCCTTGTTCGAAACCGACACCTGGCTCGTCTGGTCGGATCAATTCCGAACCAACACACCCGCCCGTATTAAAGAAGCGATGCAGGAGGAACAGGCCCGCCTCCAGATCGAGGATCCAGATCGGGCGCGGCGTATCCAGAACCGCCTCAAAGACGTGATGCAACTCCTGCGACCACGTCGGTTCCGCGCAGCTGCGACGGGCGACGTATCGGCTGGTGGAGCGCTAGCAACGGGTCCTGGCGGCGGCACGGGAACCTTCGCCGAACGGCCGGTCGGTGACGGGAAGAAGCCTGCCGGAGCGGGAACGACACGGGGCATCGGGTCGGTCCTGACCCAAGAGGACACCACCAACGGGGATCCCGCGTCCGAGGTCTACGCCCTTCTTCAACTGCATCCCAAGTGGGTTACCGAAGAACAGGCTGCCGGCATGCCGATCGTGAACGGTGAAGGGAAAGGGCTGCATGACCGCGCGGCAGCTTTGGTGGGCGAAGACGGCGCGCGGGCGAGCATCCTGCTTCTCAATCGAGAATTCCGCGGCTACCAGACGATTCTCGCCGCTGTCAGCGAATGGGCAAATCCAGAGGGCGACGAGGCCAAGGCAGCGATGATCGAGACCTTCACCCAGGAATGGGTTGAACAGAAGATGGTCGAGGCGGTCAATGGCCTTCGTCAGCTTGAGAACGGGTCTAGTTGGACGCCCATCCATTTCGACGACGCCCTGTCGCCCGTTGCGCTCACCGCCGCGTTTATGGCGGACCGCTATCACACCCTCCGTGAAGTCAAGCGCCAAGCGGGAGGAATGCAGCCGACCGCGGGGGTGGGCTCGTAACCCAAACTCCCGGACAAAGAGAAGAGCCCCGAGTAGCCGTCCGGCCGAAGCCTTTCGCACTCCTCGGGGCCCTTCCATCGGCTGCTGCGTCTTCCTCGACCGAAACCCCCGAGAGGGCCTCGCTCGTCTCCGACGAAACATCCTGACCTGAAGCTCGTCACGGACTTCTTCCGCTGTCTCCGGCCCTTCGGCGCAAGCGCCTCCAGTCCGGTTCTTGCGGTGCCAGCCCGCTCGGTTGCTTCCGGCTGTCGCCCACTCTGCGCCACCCAAAACCCCATGTCAACGGCGTTTTCCGATATCCCTAGGTTGTCCGCAGACATTTTGAGATCGTCCACAGATTGAACGGGTCGGTCCACACGTTCTCCACAAAGGAGAGGCCCTACAAGGACGACGAGGCCACGCCGGGGTCGCCTTCGAAGACGGCCGCCCGGACGCCACGGTCGGCGAGCTCCCGCAAGAACGAGACCGGCTCGGCGACCAACTCGGCCAAGCCGGCGGCACCTGGCCGAGCGAGGCGACCGGAGGCGGCCCACAACGCCGCCACCGCGGCCACGGCACCGGCGGCGACGGCCGGCTTGTCGATCGCACCCAACACCAACGCATCGGTGGCCGCACCCCGCCGACCACGGACCTCGACCCGGACGGCGCCGATCTCGCCTTCGGCGTGGGGCCGGCGCAACATCGGCAACCGAACCGTCACCCGGTCTCGCCGGGAAGCGCTCATGCGGGCGGTGATCCGGTCGGGTCCGGTCGACCCGGCGGCGCACAGCTCGGCGAACGCCGGCCGCAACAACAGAGCGTCGGGCAACGCCGCCCGGTAGCAGTCGAGCCCGCCCACCGGGTCGGGGAACCAGCACAGCTCACGCCCCGAGCCCGCACGCCGCCGGACCCACGCGCCGTCCCGCCAGTCGACGGCCTCGCCGGCCAAGGCGGCGTGGTGCTGGCGGGCGCACGCCGGACCTCCCGTCCCCGCCTTGGCCACGTGGACCTCGGCCACCGACGAGAACTCGGCCGCCGCGTGCCGGGCCAACAGGCAGCTCAACCCGGGCGAGAACCCGGCGCCCACGACCACCGAGAGGCCGCGCTCCCGGGCCTCGGCGTCCAGGGCCAGCAGCCCGACCACGTCGTCGAGCGCATCCGACGTCGACACCACGTGCGCGCCCCGCTCGAGCGCGGCCTCGGCCGCGACACGGTGGGCGTCGCCAGACGACCCGTGGCACAGCACGGCCACGTCAGCCCCATCGAACGTCGCCGGCGACCACGGTGCGGCATGGGCCGGCGGCCCCAACGACGCCGCCACCGCCTCCATCCGCCCCCCGTGCACGTCGACCACGGCCAAGTCGTCGGACGACGGAGACAACGAACCGTGCAACTGCCGGGCCGCCCGTGACCCCACCGCCCCCACGCCGATGACGACGATGCGCATCCGCCGGCCGCTCAGCGAAGGTCCGAGCCGGACAGCTCCCGCCACCCGCCGCCCTGCGGAGGCACGCCGCCCGACCCCCGCAACCGCAGCACGCCGGCGATCACGCCCGCGGTCAACAACGCGACAATGGCCCGGCGCAGCGCTCTCATAGGAGTGGGGCTAGCTGGAATCGAACCAGCGACCTCAGCATTATCAGTGCTGCGCTCTAACCAACTGAGCTATAGCCCCGGGCAGGATCACGCAGGATAGCCGGGAGCTAGCTGCTGCTCCTCCGCCCGGGCGCTTCGCCCGTCCACCCCCGAAGCCGCGCCCGAAGCCGGCGCCGGCGCCGCCACCCGCACTGGCCGCACGTCCTCCTCCAACACCGCCAGCTCGATCCCCCCGGCGACGTCGCTGATGAGGTTGTAGATCACCGCCATCAGCACGCTGAACCCCGTGCCCAGGGCCACCACGACCAGCCCGAAGGCGACGAACCCCCGCAGCAACTGGCCCAACGAGAAGGTGAAGTTCTCGAAGCCGATCGAGGACATGAACTTCTCGAACCCACCCACCGCGCCCACGGCCGAACCCGCGGCCCACAGCAGCACCCCGGCGATGAGCAACACCAGCACCACGCTGCCGAAGAACAACGAACTCACCTTGAGCACCGACCACGGGTCGATCCTGCGAACCACGCGACGAACCCGTCGTCCCTGCGCCATGGGTGGGCAGCCTACCCAGCACCTCCCGGTGGAAACCGGGCACGGGCGACGGCAATCGCACGACCGACCCGCACGCGCACCCGCACGTCGCCCAGAGGACCCACCCGCTCGAACGACACCAGCACCCCGTCGTTGGCCGCGGCCACGGAACCGGCCGGCCCCTCCCCCGCGACCACCCCCGCCAGCGCGGCCGCATCGGCCGCCGTCTGGGCCGTAGCCGCGTCGGCGGCCGAGCCGCCCAACCGGCCGAGCCCGAGGCAGGCCACGCCGATGGCCACCACCACCAAGGCGACCAACGGCAGCACCTGGCCACCGTCGCCCCGAGCATCAATGCCCACCACGCCCCCGAACCGGCGGCGCTTTCCCTCACGAACCCCTCGCCCAGCGACGGTTCGTGACGGGAAGCAGGGAGGTCTCTAGGCCGAGCCCTCGTCGCCTTCGTCGTCGTCGACCGAAAGGATCGGGGTCGCCGACGCCACCGTCGTGCCCGAATCGAGGTTCATGACCTTGACGCCGGTGGCGTCGCGGCCCTGCGAGCTGATGTTGCGCACCGGCATCCGCACGGTCACTCCGGCCGACGACACCACGAAGATCTCGTCGTCGAGGCCGACCATGAAGGCCGCCACCACATAGCCCTTCTTGGCCGTCAGCTTGATGCCCTTGACGCCCTGGCCGCCCCGCCCCTGGACGTTGAACCGGTCGAGCTGCGTGCGCTTGCCGTAGCCGGACTCGGTCACCATCAAGATGGCGGTGTCGTCACGGGCCACGTCGCACGACACCACGATGTCGCCGGCCTTGAGCTTCATGCCCCGCACGCCGGCCGCAGCCCGGCTCAGCGGCCGCACGTCGGACTCGTTGAACCGGATCGTCATGCCGCCCCGGCTCACCATGAAGATGTCGTCGTCGCCACCGGTCTGCATGACCTTGACCAGCTCGTCGCCCTCGCGCAGGTTGATGGCGATGAAGCCTTCACGCCGGCTCTTGTCGTACTCCGAGAACGCCGTCTTCTTCACCTGCCCGGAGCGGGTGGCGAAGAACAGGTAGCGATCCTCGGGGTAGTCCCGCGTGTCGATGATGGCCTGGATGGTCTCGTCGGGCTGCAACGGCAGCAGGTTGACGATGGCCGTGCCCCGGGCCGTCCGCTCCTTCATCGGCACCTCGTGGGCCTTCAGCCGGTAGACCCGCCCCCGGTTGCTGAAGAACAACAGATAGGCGTGGGCCGAGGTGTGGATGATCCGGGTGACCAGATCCTCCTCCTTCAGCTTGGCGCCGGCGACGCCCCGGCCCCCGCGGCCCTGGGTCCGGAAGGCGACCGCGGCCGTGGTCTTGATGTAGCCCGCCTTGGTCATGGTGACGACCAGCGGTGCGTCGTCGATGAAGTCCTCGGCGTTCATCTCGCCCGGGTCGTAGGTGATCTCGGCCCGCCGGTCGGTGCTGAACTCGGCGCCGATCTCGGCCATCTCCGTCTTGATGACGCCCCGCAGCTTGGTCTCGTCGGCCAGGATCGACTCGAGCTCGGTGATCGTCTCCCGCAGCTCGGCCATCTCCTTCTCGAGCTCGCTGCGACCGAGGCGGGTGAGCCGCCCGAGGGTCATGTCGAGGATGTGGTTGGCCTGGATCTCGCTGAATTCGAAGGGCGCCGTCATCAACCCGGTGCGGGCCGCGGGCCGGTCTTCCGACCCCCGGATCAAGGCGATGATGGCGTCGATCATGTCGAGCGCCTTGAGCAGGCCCTCGACGATGTGGGCCCGATCCTGGGCCTTCCGCAACCGGAACTGCGACCGCCTGGTGATGACCTCGACCTGGTGGGCGATGTAGGCCTGCAGCATCTGGACGAGGTTGAGCGTGCGGGGAACGCCGTCGACCAGGGCGACCATGTTGACGCCGAAGCTCGTCTGCAACCCCGTCTGCTTGTAGAGGTTGTTGAGCACGACGTTGGCGTTGGCGTCGCGCTTCAGCGGGAACACGATGCGGGTGTCGGTGCCGGCGGAGAGGTTCTGGATGTCGCGGATGCCGTCGAGCTCGCGGGCGTTGACCAGCTCGGCGACCTTCTGCTCGAGCGCCGCCGCCGAGGCCTGGTACGGCAGCTCAGTCACGACGATCTGCACCCCGCCCGACTTGGTCTCCTCGATCTCGGCCCGGGCACGCATACGGATGGAGCCCCGCCCGGTGCGGTAGGCCTCGATGATCCCGGCCCGACCGAGGATCAGCCCACCGGTCGGGAAGTCGGGGCCCTTGACGAACTGCATG
>JAXDPV010000236.1:0-28007 GCA_034668185.1 Actinomycetota bacterium | reverse complement strand
CCTGACGACCCGGAAGTCGTCAGGATCCAAAGAGGGGAAGCCGGTGTGAGTCCGGCGCTGTCCCGCAACTGTGAGCCGTAGCCACACCACGGCAAGCCAGACAACCCGCCTCCGTGATCCAACGCCCAACGACCCTTCGTGGAGAAAGGGGGAGGCAACTCCCATGCGCAAGCTCGCGCTTCTTGTCCTCGCTGTCTGCATCAACCTGGTGGTCCCGGCCCATCCCGCCGGAGCGACGACCACCACCGTCCACCTCGACGTCGACCTGGCGATAGCGGCACCGCTCGCCGGCTGCGACGTCAACGTGCCCAGCGGCTCGAACGGACTCGCCGTCCTCGACCAGGCCGTCACCGATGGCTGCATCGCCAGCTACCGGACCCGCACGTTCGCCGGCCTGGGCGAGAAGGTCACCTGCATCAACGACCTCTGCGAGACGCCCGACGAAACCCTCAACGCGGTCACGTGGGTCGTCTACGTCGACGGCCGCGCCTCCGACCTCGGCGTCAGCAGCCTCAACTTCCCGACCCATGGCACCCGGCTGCAGTTCTCGTTCGAGCCGTGGGCGATCCACGCCCCCTGCTGGTTCGGCGGCGTCTGCCCGTGAGGCGCCGGCCGGTGGCCGCGCTCATCGCTTCGGCGGTGGGCGCGGCCACCCTCCTCTTCGGCGCGGGCGCGCCCCCGCCGGCGCACGCCGACGACACCGCTGCCAGGAAGGCCGCGGCCTACCTCGCCGGCCTCCAAGGCGACGACGGATCGGTGCCCGCAGGATGGCGGGCCGACCAGGTGGCCGAAGCCGTCGTCGCCCTCGCCGCCGGCGGCGGGCGCAACACCGCGGTGGCGAGGGCCGTCGACTACCTGGCCAAGAACGCCGATCGAGCGGCCTCGACCGGTCCCTACGCCGGCCGCATCGTCGCCGCCCTCGTCGTGGTCGGCCGCGACCCCACCGCCTTCGCCGGCGTCGACTTCGTCGCCCGCATCAACGAGCACTACGACCCCGTCAGCGGCAGCTACGGAGGAAACTTGTACGGCGACACCCTCGCCATGCTCGGCCTCCTAGCCGCCGGCGTCGTCCCGCCCGACGGCGCCCTCACCCGGCTCAGGGTCGGGCAATGCCGTGACGGCGGTTGGTCGTACCAAGCCGGCTGTCTGGGCAAGGCCGATACCGACACCACGTCGATGGCGATGTCCGTCCTGGCGGCCTCGTCGCCCGACGGCAAGGCCTCGGCCGAGGTGGGCAAGGGCCGCATGTGGCTCGCCACCGCCCAACGCCCGTCGGGGTGCTGGGGCCTCGAGGCGGGCGCCGTGGCCAACGCCAACTCCTGCGGCCTGGCCCTCTCGGCCCTCGCCGCCATCGGCGAGCGACCCGACCGGGCACCGTGGACCGGGCCCGACGGGCGCGATCCCCCCGCCGACCTCCGCAGCCTCCAGCTCCCGTCGGGTGCGTTCCAATACCGCAAGGACGTCGCCGGGCCCAATGACTACGCCACCGTGCAAGCCCTCCCCGGCCTCGCCGGTTGGGCCTATCCCTTACGAGCGGTCGCGGTCGCGACGACAACCACGAACACCGCCCCGGCGACGGAACGGGCGTCGGCGGCTCACTCCGCGGTGCCGACCACGACCAGCCCGACGGTCAAGCCGATGCGGACGACGACGACCTCGACGACCTCGACGATCGAAACCACGACGACCGAGGTGCCAATGGCACCGCTCGATACCGAGCCGCTCGCAGCCGGACAACCGCGACGGCCGGCACTACCCCAGCCAACCACGACGACGAAACCGGTGGGGCCGATAACGCTCGCGGCCACCGCATTGGCGGCGATCGGGGCCGTCACCGGCATCCGATGGAGGCGCCGCCGCCGAAGTTGATCGAGGAACCTATTGCCGTGGCCCGTTTGGCGAGGAATACTTTGCCATAGCGGCCCAGGCGGGGCGGCGGGCGGGATCGAAGACGTGTACAGACCTCGGCGGGTTGCACGGGACGAGCACTAGCGATGGCCGACGCACGCGCCGAAAGGGCGCGACGGCGGGCGGCCAGGCAGGCCACGGCCCAAGGGGCCACCACGGCCACGACCACGGCCGCGCCCCCGGCCGCCAGGAAGAACGAACCCGCGCCGTGGCCCGACAAGCGCTGGTACCGACGCCCGCTGTTCCTGCCGATCGAGGACTGGGGCGCCCGCACGATCTTCAAGTTCAGCCTTGGCTACCTCGTCCTCCTCCTGGTGTTGCCGGCGGCCTACAGCTCGGACCTGTGGGGCTTCAAGGGCCACATCACGGATCCGGTCGCCGGTCTCATACCCATCGGCGTTCCCTACGCCGGCGCCCTCGGGGCCGTGACCATCGGCCTCTACGGGGTCTTCGAGCACAACAAGCGCTGGGATCCGAGCTTCAACTATTGGCACCTGACCCGGCCGTTGATGGGCGCGCTCCTCGGTAGCGTCGGTTACCTCATCTTCGTGGCCACCATCCAGTCGACCGGCGTCACCCCGGCGGTAGAAGCCAGCAAAGGTGCGACGCAACCCCGTGACCTCATCATCTATTACGTCATCGGGTTCGTCGTCGGCTACCGGGAAGAGACGTTCCGTGAACTGGTCAAGCGGGCGGCCGACGTCATCTTCAAGCCCGGCGGCAGCGGCCAGTCGCGCATGGCCCTGGTGGTCGACAAGCCGGTCGGCGATTGCCCGCACACCGTCGTCCTCACCCCGACGGTCGCGGCCTCGATCACCGAGTGGAAGCTCGACTTCGGCGACAGCGACGGCGTCAACGGACAAGGGGCGCCGCCGGCGTCGGCGCATACGTACACCCGGCCTGGCATCTACCTCGCGACCCTCGAGGTCACCGAGAACACCGGCGGCACCAGCGCGGCCACGGCCCAGGTGACCGTCACCGGCAACGCCGTGCCCCCGTCGTCGGCCGCGGCCCTGGCCGACCCCGGCGTGCAACGCATCGAGCGGGCCGCCACCGACGCCGACAAGCAGAAGATCGAGCGCGAGCTCGTCACCAACACCGACAAGTTCGTCGAAGCGCCCGCGAGCGAGCCCGATGCCGACCACCCCTGACCGCATACTCGCCCGCGCCGCCGCCGAGCTCGGCACCACCGAGAGCCCGCCGTCGTCGAACTCGGTCAAGTACAACCAGTGGTACTACGGCCGTGACGAGCGGGGTGCGTGGTGCGGCGCCTTCGTGTCGTGGTGCTTCTACCTCGAGGACCTGCCGCTGCCGGCGTCGACGGCCAAAGGCTTCGTCTATACGCCGTCGGGCGCGGCGTGGTTCCAGAAGCAGGGCCGGTGGGTGCCGGGCAACAGCGGCCGCAAGCCCGAGCCCGGTTGGGTCGTGTTCTTCGACTTCGCCGGCGACAGCGTGAACCGCATCTCCCACGTCGGCATCGTCAAGGCGCCGCTGGCCGACGGCTTCGAGAGCTACGAGGGCAACACCGACGTCCACGGCGGCCGCACCGGCGGCCGGGTGATGCTCCAGACCAGGCGGACCGGCGGCGTGGCCGGCTTCGGCATCCCCGCCTACGAGATCTCGGCCACGCCGACACCGTCGATCGACATTCCCGCCTGGGAGTACACGGAGGACCAGATGAAGACCAAGATGCTCGAGATCACGACCGACGGCGAAGGCCGGGGGTGGGCGCCCTGGGACCCGAAGCTGCAGAACCAGCGCGATCCCGTCATCGTCGGCTTGGCCGTTCACGGGCCTTACCCGCCGGCCGACGGCTACTGGGAGGACGCCGGCGAGGACGTAACCCTGCGGGCCCAGCCCCGCGACAAACAAGTCATCGTGTCCGTGGTCAACGGCGAACCGAATTCCAAGGTGTTGGTCTGGGTCACGGTGGCGTAGAACGGGGGGCATGATCCGCCTCGGCCTCCAGATCCCGAACTTCACCTACCCGGGAGTCGCCCCCGAGGACCTGTTCGAACGGGTCGCCGCCATCGCCGTCGCCGCCGAGCAGGCGGGCTTCGACACCGTGATGGTGATGGACCACTTCTACCAACTGCCGCAGCTCGGCCGGCCCGACCAGGAGATGTTCGAGGCGTACACGTTGTTGGGCGCCATCGCCGCCCGCACGTCGGCGGTGAAGCTCGGGACGCTCGTCACCGGCGTCACCTACCGGCACCCCTCGTTGCTGGCCAAGGTCGTGACCGCCCTCGACGTGGTCTCGAAGGGGCGGGCCTTCCTCGGCATCGGCGCCGCATGGTTCGAGGCCGAGCACAATTCGCTGGGGTTCGAATTCCCGCCGGTGAAGGAGCGGATGGACCGGTTGGAGGAGGCGCTGCACATCACCCGGGGGATGTTCCGGGGCGAGCGGCCGACGTTCGCGGGGCGCTACTACCAGGTGCAGGACGCCATCAACTCGCCGGCGCCGATCACCCCCGGCGGGCCGCCGATCCTCATCGGTGGTGGCGGCGAGCGCCGCACGTTGCGGCTGACGGCCGAGCACGCCGAGATGTGGAACTTCAACGGCGCGCTGGCCGACGTGCCCGGCAAGCTGTCGGTCCTCGAACGCCATTGCGCCGACGTCGGGCGTGACGTGTCGACGATCAACAAGACGATGTTGAACTCGCTGATCCTGGCGCCGACCTACGACGAGGCCGTGGCCAAGCGTGACGCCCTCATCGCCAGCCGTGGCTTCGATCCTTCTTCGCTCGATGCCGCCACCATGGCCACGGTCACCGCCCGCATGGCCGTCGGCGGGCCCGACGAGGTCACCGAGCGCTGCCATGCGTTGCTCGATGCCGGGCTCGACGGCCTCACCTTCAACATGCCTGCCGACGCCCACGACCTCGACGCCGTCGCCTTCGCCGGCGAAGTCCTCGGCAAGGTCATCGCCAGCCGCTGACCCGCCTCCCGCCCGCCGCTTTCGGCCACGAACGCGCGCTATACGACGCGTTCGTGACCGAAAGCCAGGTTGGGCTTGGCTGGCTGCCATTTCGCACAGTCCGGTGCCGTCCGACCGGCTCAAGTGTGCGAAAGCGAGGTTGGTGCAGCAGGACGCAACCGCAACGCCACCGAGGCCGGGTCAAGGCCGGCCGCCGAAGGCGGCCGTCCCGAAGGGACGCGAAGCGGCCTTGACGCGGCCGTCACCCAACCTGCCGCGGCCCACCACGATGGGCACAGGCCCGCCCGGTCAGGGCGGGCCATACCAGCCGCCGCTTTCGGTCACGAACGCCCGCCATACGACGCGTTCGTGACCGAAAGCGGGTGTTAGGCGGTGGCGGCGGGGGCGGGGAAGCGGATGTAGGTCTCGATGAGGAGCTTGCCGAAGTCGGCGTCGGGGGGACGGGCGCCGTCGAGGCGGCCGAGGCGGCGGAGGTCGGCTTCCAGACGATCGAGGATGAACTCCAGAGAGAGGTCGTCGGTGTGGTCGGCCCAGGCCGCACGCTCCGAGTCGGAAGCGAAGCAGTACGCCTTCCACGACACCGAGTAACGCAGGTCGGAGGTCAGGTAGGAGGCGACCACTCCACCATCGGCGGACGAGCGAACGGTCCACCGGTCGGAGCCCTCGAAGAACAATCGCATCCCCGGCCGCAGGGAAGACAAAGGAGAGTCATCACCGTGGACCCGGTCGACGCCATGAAACACGGTGTCGGTGTCGAGCATGGCCCCCGAGTTGTGTACCGGCGAGAACGTCATGGCCGGACCGTCGGCCCCGTCGGGGTAGTAGGCGAGCTCGCCGCCCTTGGCGTCGCCGAAGTACGAGATGCCGGTAGCGATGCGCATCCGCCAGGGCTCGAACAACGAAGAGTGGCGCATCACCACCAACAACCATTGGGGCACGATCTTGCGGTTGGCGCCCCGGAACTCGGGCACGTCGGTGTGCACCGCCAGCTCCTGTCCGGGGAGCAACAAGTTCGCATAGACGATGGCCGGTACCGCCACCGGCAGCCCGTGCAGCGAACGGGCGGCGGACAACAACGCAGGATGGTCACGGAAGAACTCGATCCCCGGCAACATCACGTCGGCCCCGTACGAATAGGTCTCGCGGAAATAGTTCGTGCGGGCCGCCAGCAGCCGGACGTCCTCCGAACGACGGCCGAACCGCCCGCCGGTGCGCACGAAGTTGACCGAGGCGTCGTAGCGCTGGGCCAGCGTTGGGGCGAACCCGGTGTCGAAGCCCTCGTTGCTGTACTGCCCGTAGCTCGGCAGCGAATGCCAGAGCGCCACCATGGCATCGGCCTCGGCAGCGGACAACAGCGGATCGAACGTCAGCAGCGTGTTGGTCACGAAGGAACAGCGTAAACGCCGGCCTCCTCGAGCAACAGGGCTCGCACCTCGGCCCGCCGCAGCGGTCGGGCGAAGAGGAACCCCTGGCCGTACGTACACCCGAGGTCGCGCAACTGGGCAAGCTGCTCGTCGGTCTCGATGCCCTCGGCCAGCGTGGCCACCCGGAAGGTGTCGCCCAGACGCAGGATCGACTGCACCATGCCGGGCCCCTCCGGCGTCGACAGCGAGTCGATGAACGACTTGTCGATCTTCAAGATGTCGATCGGCAGCCGCCGCAGGTACGACAGCGACGAATACCCGGTGCCGAAGTCGTCCAAGGCCAGCCGCACGCCCAGGGCCTTCAGCGCCTTCATCGTCTCGATGGCGCCGTCGATGTCGTCCATCAGCATCGTCTCGGTCAGCTCCAGCACTACCGTCCACGGGTCGATGCCGACGGCGGCGACGCTGGCCGCGACCTGCGACACCAGGTCGGGCTCCTGGAACTGCCGGGCCGAGAGGTTGATGGTGATCGAGACCGGCCGCTCGCCCGCCGGCTGCACCGCCTGCAGCCCGACGATGGTGTCGAGGGCCTGGTCGAAGATCCAGCGCCCGAGGGGCACGATCGTCCCCGTGGCCTCGGCCATCGGGATGAACTCGATTGGCGACACCAGCCCCCGCTGCGGGTGCTGCCACCGCACCAACGCCTCCATACCGACGATGCGCCTGGTCTTGAGGTCGACGAGCGGTTGGTAGCGCAGTGAGAACTGCTCCTGGCTCACGGCGCGGCGCAGCTCGTTGGCCAGGGTGATGCGGTCGCGCATCTCGACGTGCATCTCGGGATGGAACGTCGCCACCTGCGACTTGCCCTTGCCCTTGGCCATGTACATGGCGACGTCGGCGTTGCGCAGCAGCTCCTCGGCGTCGGCCGAACCGGGCTCGGCGTTGGCCACGCCGATGGAAGCGTTGGCGAACAGCTCCTGGCCGGCGATCAGCAGTGGCAACCGCAGCATCTCCTGGATGCGGCCGCCGACGGCGTCGGGCGCGCCATCGCCAGAAGCGTCGTCGAGCAGGACGGCGAACTCGTCGCCACCCAACCGGGCGACGGTGTCGCCTGGGCGCACGCACTGGGTCAGCCGGCGGGCGAGGATGACGAGCATCTGGTCGCCGGCGGCGTGGCCGAGGCCGTCGTTGACCGCCTTGAAGTCGTCGAGGTCGACGATCATCAGCGCGACCTTGCCCCCGGTGCGCCGGGCCCGGGCGAGGGCGAAGCCGACACGGTCGCGAAGCAAGGCCCGGTTGGCGAGCCCGGTCATCGGGTCGTGGAGGGCCTCGCGGATGAGCTGCTCCTCCAACGCCTTGCGCTCGGTGATGTCGCGGGTGTTGAGGACGATGCCGGAGACGCTGGCGTTGGCCAACAGGCTCCGGACGGTGGATTCGCAGATGGCGAAGTCGCCGTTGCTGCGGCGCAGGCGCCACTCGGCGACCAGGGCGGTGTCGTCGGCGGCGATGGCCTGGTCGAGCACCTGGCGCGCCCTGGCGATGTCCTCGGGATGGAGGAGCTCCCAGATCGTGCGGCCGTCGTAGTCGCCGGGCACGTAGCCGAGCACCCGGTGGACCGACGGTGTCTGGAACCTGATGACGCCGTCGGCGTCGAGGATGGTGATGACGTCGGACGAGCTGTGTACCAGCGAGCGGAACCGCTCCTCGCTCTTCTCCAGCTCGGCGGTACGGGCCAGCGCCTCGTGCTCGAGGCGGGCGGCGTAGGACTCCCGCTCGAGGATGAACACCAACTGGCGGCCGACGACGGCCAGCACGATGGTGATGCCGACCAGGCCGACGACCCAGGCGAGGTACCGGCCGCTGGCCAGGCCGGCGCCGGAGAAGAAGGTCACGACCAACCCGACCACCACGGGGACGGCTCGCTTCAAGTGGCTCGAGCGGCCCCGCCGGCGCGTCATGTCACCGCTATCTCGACCCTCGGGCGCTCCGCCTTGACCGTAGCTACGCCGAAATGGCCGGAGCAGGCCAGCCCGCCAATGGCCGGCGACCTACTCCAGGCTGGCGAGGAAGGCGAGGAGGGCCCGGTTGACCTCGGCCGGCTTCTCCTGCTGGACCCAGTGGCCCGCGCCCGGAATGAGCACCTTGCCCCGAAGGTCGGTGACCCAGCCGTCCATGGCGTCGGGGTTGGCCAACTGGAGGACGGGGTCGTCGGTGCCGGCGACGAACAGGGCCGGCATCTCGATCTTGGCCTCGGCCAGGTGCTCGGTGATCTCCCAGTTGCGGTGCATGTTGCGGTACCAGTTGATCCCGCCGGTGAAGCCGGTGCGCTCGAACTCGGTGGCGAAGATGTCGAGGTCTTCTTCGGTCAGCCAGTCGGGCAGCTTCTCGACCGGCGGGAGCCAATCGAGGATGGTGGTGGTGGCCGCGGGCAACGAGGTGGTCATGCCGGTGCCACCACCGATCGAGCCCGTCCCGAGGAAGCGGCGCATGACCTCACGGGCGTTGCCGCCGAGGTCGGCGTCGGCCTTGCCCGGCTCCTGGAAGTAGAGGATGTAGAAGAAGTTGTCGCCCATCACCGCCTTGAGCAGGTCGATGATGCTCATCGCCCCTCGGGGGGTGAAGGGCACGCTCATGCCGACCACCGCGCTGACCCGCTCGGGCGCGTGCTGGGCCAGGCCCCACGCCACGATCGAGCCCCAGTCGTGGCCGACGACGACGGCCTTGTCGATCTCGAGGGCGTCGAGCAGGCCGACGATGTCGTCGGTGAGGTGGACGATGTCGTAGTCGCCCACGGGCTCGGTGCGGGTCGTGCGGCCGTAGCCCCGCTGGTCGGGCGCAATGGCGTGGTAGCCGGCGGCGGCCAGGGCCGGCATCTGGTGGCGCCACGAGTAGGCGAGCTCAGGGAACCCGTGACACAGGATCACCGGCTTCCCCTTACCGGCCTCGGTGACGTGCATGTCGATGCCGTTGGTCTTGACGGTCCTGGTCGTGATGTCCCCACTCATGGGGCGTGAGCCTATTCGGGTGCCGGCCTGGCATCATGGGGGCTTCCCGTGTTGCCGCCATTCCTCTTCCGTCGCGCCGCGTTGGTGCTCGCCGCCGGGGTGCTCGTCGCGGGCGGGGCGTGCTCGTCCTCGTCGAAGCCGAAGGCCTCGGCACCGGGGTCGCCGACCCGGACGACGACGGCCGCGGCCACCGGCGGCTTGCCGACGCTGCACGTCAACGTGACCGCCGTCGACGACAACGGCACCAAGGGCCCGGACGAGGCCACGGTGGCGGCGGTCAAGGCGACGCTCGACCGCTGGCTGGCCGACGCCGTCGTCGGCCCGCTGCACGCCGGCAAGCCGGCCGGCGACCTGTCGCCGATCTTCACCGCCGCCGCCCTGGAACGGCTGGCCGACCCGTCGGTGCGTTCGACCTTCGTCGACGAGGGGATGCCGCCGGCGACGACCGCGATCACGCCGGAGAAGCTCGAGGTCACGTTGTCGTCGGTGGCCGGGCCCGACGAGGTGGTGGCCATGGTCGCGGCCCGCCTCGACCTGAAGCTGCGGGCGGTGGGGCCGACCTCCGACGTCGACGTCGTCCACCAGGGCGAGGTCGTGCTGGTTCCCGACGGCGACGGTTGGAAGATCGACTCGTTCGCGGTGCGTGCGTCCCGTGACTCGCGGGAGGCGACGCCGTGAAGCGCTTCGGCCTCAGGTTGCTGGCCGCGGTCGACATCGCCTTGGCCGTGGTCGCCATCTCGGCGGCGTTGTGGTGGACGTCGCCGTCGCACGCCGAGCCCACCTTCACCATCCACAAGGTCGACAACGCCAACTTCAACCCGCAGCCGATGGGGGCGCCGTTCTTCGTCATGGTGATCGGCGTCGACGGCCGGGCCGGGCTCGACGGGATACGGGGCGACGCGTTGCACATCGTCGGCGTGAACCCGGCGGCGGGCACGGCCACGATCCTCAACATCCCCCGTGACACCTACGTCAACGTGCCCGGGTTCGGCATGGACAAGATCAACGGTGCCTACCTCTCGGCCGGGTTGCAGAAGCAGGTCGAGACGGTGGCCGCCCTCACCGGCGTGCCGCTGTCGTTCGTGATCGAGACCAGCTTCGACGGCTTTCAGGCCCTGGTCGACGAGATGGGCGGCGTCAACGTCGACGTGCCCACCCGCATGTACGACACGTACTCGGGCGCCGACTTCCAGCCCGGCCGCAACCACATGGCCGGCGGCGGCGCGCTGTCGTACGCCCGCGACCGCCACATCCCCGACGGCGACATCGCCCGCACCACCAACCAGGGTTGGCTGCTGGTCGCCGGGCTCGAGCGGGCCCGCGAGGTGTCACAGTCGCCGTTCGGCACCGTTCGCCTGTTGGGCCTCATGGCCCGCCACACCCACTACGAGGGCGTCGGCCTGCGCGACCTCTACCACCTCGTCAACCTCGGCCTCACCATCGACCCGGCCAACGTCCGCAACGTCACCATGCCGGCCCGCATCGGCAAGGTCGGCAAGGCCGACGTCGTCTTCGTCGGCCCCGGAGCCGATGGCCTGTTCGCCGACTTCCGCGACGACGCCATCCTCCAGAGCCATTAGGCCACGGCGTACGAGCGCAAGGCTTCCTCGACCGAAGGCGTGACCCGGACGCCGGGCTCGGCCACGACGGCTTCGAGCCAGGCGGGGCGGCCGATGGTGCAGACCGTGATGGGCTCGGCCAGGCCGGAGAAGTGGACCGCCTGGCGGACGAAGGAGGTGGCGTAGTCGGGCGGTCGGGGGTCGCGGGTGAGCTCCACGAGGGCCCAGGGATCGGGGGGCGCGGCGGCGACGGCCGAAGGGTCGACGTACTCGATCGAGGGTGAGCCCGGCATGACGCCGCCGCCGGTGAGGCCAGGGCCGTCGCGCAAGACCGCGCCGCGGACGAGGGCGGGGCGGCCGCCGGCCACCAACACCGCCACGTAGGCGCCGAGGCCGCGTCCCACCAACGTGGTCTCCCCGAGCTCGGCGAGGGCGGCGTCGACATCGGCCATCAACATCTCGCACGTGTAGCCGCCGCCCTTGGGCACCGACGACTCGCCGTGGCCGGTGAAGTCGAGGCCGTAGACCGGCCCTGGCCACGCCGAGTATTGCTGCGGAACCGACGAAGGCGTCCGCTCGCCCAACCCGTGCAGGTGCAGCAACGGCCGGCCCGAGGCCGACGAGCCGCCCCGCAACTCGTGCAACGCCAGCGACGTGCGTCCGTGGCGGAGGATCATGCGAGGAACTCGAGCACGAGGTCGGCGACCTCACGGGACTTCTCGATGTGGACGAAGTGGCCGGCGTCGGCGAACGCGACCAACCGGCCGCCCGGCGGCAGGTAGGGCCGAAGCTCGTCGGGCTCGGTCCCCCACCCCATCTGCTCGGGCATCAGGCCGAGCAACCCGAGCATCGGCATGTCCATCCCGGCCAACCGCTCGAGCGACCACGAGTTGCGCCAAGGCCCGAACCCGCCCATGCGCAGCGTGGGGTCGATCTTCCACCGCCAACCGTCGGCGTCCTCCCGGGCCCCGATCGTCACCAGGTACTCGAGCCACGACGGCGACAGCCGGGGGTTCATGCGCCCTCGACGTTGCGCCAACTCGGCGATCGTGCCCGGCTTGCGGGCGAGCGAGGACGTCGAGCGCCGGTAGTCGAGCCAGCCGCCGAGCTCGTTGGCCATGAGCGCGGTCCGCTCGCGGGAGGCCACGTCCGGGTGGGGCCGGGGCGACGGCATCCCGTCGATGTTGACGAGCCGGGTGATCCGATGGGGCGCGGCCTCGGCCAACTGCAGCATGAGGGCCCCGCCCTTGGAGTGCCCGATCACCGGCATCGGCGCCCGCCCGACCGAATCCATCACCGCCACCGCGTCCCGCACGTCGGCGTCCCAGGAGTAGAGGTTGGCGTGCTCGGAGTCGCCGTGGCCCCGGTGGTCCCACGCCACCACCCGCCAGCCGCCCTCGGCCAGCATCGGGGCGAACACGTCGAACGTCCCGGCGAAGTCGAACCCGCCGTGGGCCAGGACCACCGGCGGGGCGGCCTCGTCGCCCCACTCGTGAACGGCGAGGGCCAGGCCGGAGGAGTCGACCGTGCGCTGGCGGTCGGGGCGTCGGGCGCCCGGGTAGGTGGTCACGGGCGGAGGTTATCGACCCCCCGCCCCCTGCTCGGACACGGCCAGCGCGGCCCCTGAAGGGCGTACGCTCGCCGGTGATGGGGCCCGCCGCCGACCTCGCCGACCTCGCCAACCTGTCTCACGCCGTCGAACGGCTGGCCCTGGCCCTGTGCGTCGAAGACGACGACGACCGGCGGATCGAGCACTACATCCAGGACTTCGCCAGGGGCGAGCGGGAAGCGGTGGCCGTGGCCCTCTCCTACGCCTTGCGCCGGCGGGAGCTCGACGGCTCGACGCCGCTGCTCGACCGGGCGGTGGCGCTGTTGGCCTCCACCGTGCGCCGGATGGCGGTCGGCTAGCTGCTTCCCATCATCGAGTTGAGGTCGGCTACCGGGGCGCACGTCCCGGCGGCCGGGATGTCGACGGTGACCGGCTTGTCAGACGGGTCGAAGCGCATCGTGGTGGTGGCTTTGATCCCGCCGGCGAGGAACTCGACCGAGACCTGACGCACCATGTCGTCGCCGTCGACCCAGACCACGTAGGGAATCGTCCGCGGGCCGGTGGTCTGGAGGAACGCCGTGGCCGCGGCCCGTTGCTCCTCGGGCAGGCGGTTGGTGAGCTGGGCCACGTCGACGTCGACGCCGTACTTGTGGGTCTCGACGCTGCCCACCTTCTCGGTCCCGAGGTCGCGCACCGTCCCGCTGGCCCCGGCCAGGTAGCCGAGTAGGGCCTTGCCATCGGTGCCCGTGGGCGCGCCAGGCACGGCGGCGGCGGTGGCCGCGAGGTCGACCACGGCGCACGCCTTGCCGCCCGTGGGCGTGTTGACGTAGGCGGTGGTGCCCTCGAAGACGACGTTCAGGTCGCGGCCATTGCCCTGGACCTGGAACTTGCCCTGGTTGGTCACGTTGTCGAGGTCGACCGTCATTTGGAAGCTGGCCGTCGGCTGGTCGCCGACGACGAACGAGGCGTCCATCGTCATGTGGAGCGAACGGGCTTGGGCCACCCGGTCGGCGGCGGCTTGCAAGGTCGCGATCGAGACCGGGCCGGCGCGGCGGTCGACGACCACGGCCGACACCAGGCCGCCGAGCAGCAGCAGCACGGTGAGCACCGCCAGGGCCGACAGCGCGGCCCTCGTCTCGTCGGGCCCGGCGGCGACGGGTTCGAGCTCCGCCAGGCCGTCGGTTTCTTCCATCAGTGCCGCTCCGCCCATGGGGACAGGCTACGGCGATTCGGGTGCGACTACTTGGCGTCCTTGCCCAACATGCGGTTCATCTTCGTCCCGCACACCGGGCAGGTGCCCTGGGCGGCCTTCCGGCCGTTGGCCATCTCCTTGACCTCGCCGTCGAACTTGCGCTTCTCACGGCACTTGACGCAGTACCCCTCGTACTCAGCCACGATCAGATCCTCCTCTCGGCGCCGCCGGGCGGAAGCCCCACGAACGCCGTTCGTGCGTCCATTGTGTTCCGCCTAGGCGTGAAAAGGGTGGACTCCCTACCTGAGACCGTAGGCCGACACCAGGAAGTCGACAGGCGTGGACAGCGATCCGGTGGCGGCTACGGCCTCCCGGGTGGCCCCATCGACGTACCAGGCGTAGGGCGTCATGCCCACGAGATCGGCGATGGCGGCCGGTGTCGGGAGGTCGATGTCGTACCTGATACGGGTCGTGGAGCCGGTGGGCACGAGGGCGGTGGCCGCACCTTCGCGCTCGAACGGGCCGGTGTCGGGGTGGGCCTCGGGCGTGGCGAAGAGCGCGGCCTTCAGCCCGGCGAGGTGCTCGGGCCCGGGCGTCACAGTCACGACCACGCCGCCTGGCTCGAGCACCCGTTCGAACTCGGGCGAGTGCAGCGGTGCGAACACGCTGACGACCACGCCGATGCTGGCGTCGATGACCGGTAAGTCGTAGACCGAGGCCACCGCGTAGTGCTTGTCGCGCGAGGCCGAGCGGCGGGCGGCCATGCGGACTGCGGGCCTGGCGATGTCCACGGCCCACACCTCGCCCGGCCAGTCACGGGTGTAGTAGCCCTCGCCGCAACCGGCGTCGAGTACCGACGCGCCGGCGCGTGCGTAGTTGGTGCGGAGGTGCTCGGCCAGCGGTGCGTACCAACCGCCGTCGAGGAACGCCCGCCGGTGTTGCAGCATCTCGGCGCTGTCGCCCGGCTCTCTCGTACGACGTTGGTGGGTGACGAGGAGATTGGCGTAGCCCTCGCGTGCGACGTCGAACGAGTGGCCCTGCGCGCACGACCACGCCCGCTCGCCGATGGCCAACGGCTCGCGACACACCGGGCAACGAAACCCCCCCGCCGTTTGGGCGCGCTCACTTCGGTATGTCGAAGTCATCGCGCCCAAACGTCCACGGGGCTCAGGGGTGGCGGCGCTTCGAGGCCGCGGCCGACAGCGGGGCGCGGAAGCCGGGGGTGGCCCGGGCGGCGCGCTGGCGTTCGAGGTGGCGTTGGAGGTCGGCGACGCGATCGTCGAAGCCGGCGTCGAGGCCGCCCATCCACGCCATCGCAGGACCGAGGGCGGCGGGCGTCAGGCGCCACTGCGTCTCCCGTCCGGCGCGAGCCGACACCGCCAGACCGGCGTCGGCCAACACCTGCAGGTGCTTGGCGATCGCCTGGCGGGTGACGGGGAACTGCTCGGCCAGTTGCGTGGCCGTCGCCCCACCCGAGCCCGAGAGCAACTGCATCACCGATCGGCGGGTCGGGTCGGCCAACGCCACGAACACCGGGTCGAGCGGGTCCAACGTCGGCAAGGGCACGGCCTTTCGCAACTCAGCGGTTGCACATATACTCGCAACCAGGCAGTTGCAGCCTAACAACAGGGAGGCCGTACCGATGTCGTACCTCGTGCCCACCGTCATCGAGCAGAGCAGCCGGGGGGAGCGGGCCTACGACGTCTACTCCCGCCTCCTCAAGGAGCGCATCGTGATGCTCGGCTCCCAGATCGACGACGCCGTCGCCAACCTCATCACCGCCCAGCTCCTCCACCTCGACGCCGAGGACAGCGACAAGGAGATCCAGCTCTACGTCAACTCACCCGGCGGGTCGATGAATGCGATGTTCGCCATCTACGACACCATGCAATACGTCCACTCGCCGGTGGCCACGATCTGCAACGGGCTCGCCGCCTCGGCCGCGGCCGTCATCGTGGCCGGTGGCGCCGCCGGCCGCCGGAGCGCGCTGCCCAACGCCCGCATCCTCATCCACCAACCCCACGGTGGCGCCCAGGGCCAGTCGGTCGACATCGAGATCCAGGCCAAGGAGATGGCCTTCATGCGCCAGCGGATGCACGAGATCCTGTCGTTCCACTCGGGCCAGCCGATCGACCGCATCGAGCGCGACACCGACCGCGACTACATCCTCAGCGCCGACGACGCCGTGAGCTACGGCTTGATCGACCAGGTGATCAGGACTTCGGGCCGCTTGACGGCGGTGGCTGTTGCTGCGGCGGCTGCGACGCCATGAGCTTCTTCTGGGCGTCGTCGACGATCTTCAACAGCGGGTAGGGGTTCACCGCCGGGCCGCCGCCGGGGTGGACCTCGAAGTGGAGGTGGGCCGGGGTGGTGGCGGCGTTGCCGGTGTTGCCCACGAAACCGACGACGTCGCCCGCCTTCACCAACGTGTTCTCGGCCATGCCCTCGGCGAAGGCCGAGAGGTGGGCGTAGTAGTAGCGGGTGCCGCTGGCACCGACGAGCCACAGCTTGGTGCCGCCGAGGACGTCGCTGCCCATCTGGATGACGACGCCCCGCTCGACGGCGAGCAGCGGCGTGCCCGAGGCGGCGAAGATGTCGGTGCCCTGGTGCAGGTGGGCGTAGGCGGTGCCGAACATGCGGGGCGCGCCGAAGGTGTCGGTGAACGAGTGCTGGCCGCCGACGGGGAACACGAAGCCGCCGCCGATGACGGCGCCGCCGGCCTTGACCGCGGCCACCTGGATCTGCTTGGCGAGGAGGGCGGAGTCGGCGCCGTCGAGCACGGTCGAGGCCACGAGGAGGGCCGAGCGCTTGGCGTCGAGGGTGGCGACCACGCCGTCGAGCTCGTTGCCCACGGCCTCGCGGGCGGCCTGGTATTCGTCGATGCGGGCGCGGTCGGACTCGACGACCGATTGCATCAGCTCGAAGCGGCGCGACAGGTCGTTGAAGTCGGCGGCGTCGAGCACGCGGTTGATGGACGCCGCCGGCGATCCCATGTAGCCGGCGACGGCCCGCTTCTTGAGCTGGAGCCTGGCTTGCTGGAGCCTGGCCACGGCTTGGGCCTTCTCGGCCTCGAGCCTCGTGAGCCGGGCTTCGAGGTCGGCGACCTCGCTGCCGAGGGTCGAGGCCTGGGTGGCGGCGAACAGGTGGGCGGCCTCGGCGTCGCGCAGGCCCTTCGAGGCCTCGGCCAGGGTGAGGCCGGTGATCTGCTGGAGGATCGGCGCCGTGGGGTCGGGGGGCGCGGCCGGGTCGGCGGGCGGGATCTCGACCTGCTGCTGGGGCACCTCGACCGGGCCGGTGTCCTCGTCGGGCTGGGCCGGCGGGGCGTTCGGGTCGCCCTGGGGGGGCGCGGTGGTGGTCGTCGCCGGCCCCGGCTTGGCCGTGGTGGTCGTCGTGGACGCCGGGGGGAGGACGGTGGAAGGCGGGTTGCTCTGGGCCCTGGCCCCGAACGGTGCGAACCCGACGACCAGCAGGGCCGCGACGACTGCGGCGACCCTTCGTTGGTGCATGGGTATCGAATTGTAGGGGGTGTCAGGCGGGGGTCAGCGCCCCCTGGCGCTCCCGCAGGCGTCGGGCGGCCTTGCCGATGCGGTCAATTCGGTCGAGCACGCGGGCCCTGGCCACCTCGGCCTCGTCGGTCAGGCCGGTGAGGTCTTCGATCTTCCACTGGTTGACGATGACCGGGACGAGGATCTTCTCGTGGTGGATGGCGTAGTCGTAGATGCCGGCCTTGGCGATGGCCTTGGCGTGGGCGTCGAAGTCGGGGATGCCGACGCCCGGCATGGCGAAGTTGCGCACCTCTTCTTCGAGGGCGACGACGACCGCGCTGGGATCGAGGTCGATGGCGGCCTGGGTCATGTCCCGGTAGAAGAGGAAGTGGAGGTTCTCGTCGGCCGCGACCCGCTTCATGATCTCGTAGCCCGGCTTGTCGGTGAGGAGCTTGCCGGTGTTGTTGTGGCTGATCCGGGTGGCGAGTTCCTGGAGGGTGACGTAGACGAGGCCGCCGACGGCGGTGGCCGGGTGGGGGACGACTCCGCCGCTCACCTGGCTCATGCGACCCCGCTCGAGGCCGACCGGGTCGATGGCCCTCGTGACCGTGAGCCACTCCCGCATCACGATCGAGTGGCGGCCCTCCTCGGCCGTCCAACGCCTGGCCCACTCGCCCCACGCCCCGCCGGCGCCGAACATCTCGTGGATCTCCATCGAGTAGTAGGGAAGGTTGTCCTCCGTGAGCAGATTGACGAACAGCGCGCTGCGCACGGGCGGCGGGGGTGCGGCCTCGTCGGGCTCCCACTCCACGCCTGGCTCGAAGTCGCGGCCCCGGCCCCACGGGACAAGCTCGTGGGGGAACCACTCCTTGGTCGTCGAGAGGTGTCGGTCGAGTAGCCGGGCCGCCACCGGCTCGAGCTCCTCGAGGAGCACGCGGTCATCCATGGGGTCCAGCCTACCGACTAGTAGGTAGGGTGTCAGCATGGGGAGCTTGGACGAGCTTCATGCCCAGGCCGCGGGCTGTACCGCCTGCGAGTTGCACAAGTGCGGGACCCAGGTCGTGTTCGGCGAAGGTTCGGCCGGCGCCCCGGTGATGCTGGTCGGCGAGCAGCCCGGCGACGTCGAGGACCGGGAGGGCCGGCCGTTCGTCGGGCCCGCCGGGCGGATGCTCGACCGCGGTTTGGCCGACGCCGGCATCGCTCGATCGCAGGCGTACGTCACCAACGCGGTCAAGCACTTCAAGTGGACGCCGGGTGGGCGGGGCGGCAAGGTCCGCATCCACAAGAAGCCGAACGCCGCCGAGGTCGCGGCTTGCCGGCCTTGGCTCGAGGCCGAGCTCGAGGTCGTCTCGCCCAAGGTCGTCGTCTGCCTCGGCGCCACCGCGGCCCAGGCGTTGTTGGGCCGGGCCTTCCGTGTCACCCAGCAGCACGGCCAGTGGGTCGAGTGGCCCTACGCGCCGATGGCCACGGCCACCGTCCATCCCTCCTCGATCCTCCGTGCCCCCGACGAGGACGCGCGGGCCAAGGCTTACGCCGGCTTCGTCGCCGACCTCCGCATCGTCGCCACGGCTTTGGCCTGAAGCGGGTCAGCGGGAGTTGAGGGGGACGACGAGTTCGCCGGAGTTGTTGCGGACGCTGTTGACGGCGGTGGAGACCTCGTACATCTCGAACTGACGGGGGTCGGCGGCGACGAGGAGGTCACGGACGGCGGCCGGGTCGGTGAGGTCACGGTCGAGCCAGCGGGCCCACGAGTCGGGCGACAGCACGACCGGCATACGGTCGTGGATGCGGCCGACGAGGTCGTTGGCCGCGGTCGTGACGATCGTGCAGGTCCGCAACCAAGGCCCGTCGGCCGGCCCGGCAGGATCGCGCCACGCCTCCCAGAGACCGGCGAACACGAGCGGCGCGCCGTCGGAGCGGTGGATGAACCACGGCTGCTTGGTCTTCTCGTCGACCCGCTCCCACTCGTAGAAACCGTCGGCGGGCACGAGGCAACGGTGCCGGGAAACAGCGTTCTTGAACTTCGACTCCAGGGTCTCGGCCCGGGCGTTGATCATGCGGGCCCCGCCCTTGGCGTCCTTGGCCCACGACGGAACAAGCCCCCACTTGTAGGTGCCGAGCAGCCGGCGGTTGCCTTCTCGCGTAGCGGCCACGGCACGGACAGCGTCGGTCGGGGCCACGTTCCAGCTCGCCGGCGGCGAGGCGTCGGGCGGTATGACCACCTCGTCGACGTCGAGGTAGCCGGCCAGGACGGCGTCGCTAGCCGTCGCTACGAAGCGGCCACACATTGGAACCGAACCGTAACCATTTCGTCGGAGCGATCGGGGTTACTACTGCGGACAGGCGGGTACCGCCTCGGCGGGACGAAGGAGGAAGTACCCATGAGCACGGATTTGGGCACTCCGGCCGTAGAGGAGTTCAGCAGTTCGGGTCCCTGCCCGGCCTGCGGGTTCGACCCGGACGACGTCACGCCGTACGACGCAGCCATGACCCTCAGGTCTTTTCCCCGCCGGTGGCGCAGCGGGCTGGCCATGAACCTCGACGATCCCGACCCCGAAGGCATCCTCTCGGGCCGCCCCGCCCCCGGCCAGTGGACCGCCCTCGAACACGCCGGCCACGTGCGGGACGTGCTCCACGCCCTCGACATCCGGCTGCAGCGGGTGCTTCGCGAGGAGGAACCCGTCCTCCCCGAAACCCACGTGACCCCGCCCTCGGGCGCCAACGAGCAGGGCATGGCCGTGGTGCTGGCCGCGTTGAGCGTGAGCGCCGACCAGCTCGCCCGCACCATCGAGCAGACGCCGTCGTCGGCGTGGTCGCGCACCGGCCGCCGCGCCGGCCGCACCGTCAGCGCCATCGCCCTCGTGCGCGAAGCCGTCCACGAAGGCGGCCACCACCTGCACCAGGCGCTCGACGTCCTCGAAGAGCTGCGCCTGCCGACGACGTCCTCGCTGAACTAAAGCCCGAGCACCGCCGGCAACGGCGACTCGGTCACGATCGTCAGCCGCTTGGTCGCCCGGGTGAGGGCGACGTACAACGCCCGCAACCCCTGCGGTGACTCGTCCGCGATCAACGCCGGCTCGACCACCACCACGCCGTCGAACTCGAGACCCTTCACCGACCCCACGGGCACGATCGAGACCGAGGCCTCCAAGCTCACGTCGTCCTCCCGCGCCGCCCCCAGCGGGCCTGCCAACGACGGCGGGCAGATCACGGCGACGGTACCGCCCGTCTCCTGCACCAGCGAGGTCGCGACCGCCACTGCGACCTCGCCCAGGTCGTCGCCCGGCCCGATCCGCACGACCGAAGGACCGACGCCGGCAGAACGCACCGACGTCGGTGGCCGCAGGTGGGGAGCGGCCGCGGCCAGCACCCGGCCGGCCACGTCCATGATCTCGGCCGGCGTCCGGTAGTTGACCGTGAGCTCCACCAACCGGGACGGCTTGCGGCTCGGCAGGTGGGCGAGCACGTCGTCCCAACTCGAAGGCGAGAACGGCCCCGTCGCCTGGCCGATGTCGCCGACCACCGTCATCGACCCGCCGAGCGAACGCCGGGACAGCATCCGAAGCTGCATCGGCGACAGGTCCTGGGCCTCGTCCACCACCACGTGGCCGTACGTGCGGATGGCGTCGCCGCCGTCGGCCCGCCGCCGCCGGGGCCCGAGCAACACGTAGGCCTCGTCGAGCAAGGGCACGTCGGCCGCCGTCCACGGGATCTCGTCGAGCGAAGCGCTCCGGGGCCGGGACAGCGCCGCCCGCTCGTGTTCGGCCAACTGCCCCGTGGCCGCCAGCTCGATCAACGGCCGGGCCCCGAACAGGTCGTGTACCAACTCCTCGGGCAGCAACACCGGCCACATGCGGTCGAGGGCGTCGCGCCACTCGGGGGTGTCGCGCACGGCCTCGTCGAAGTCGGCCAAGCCGATGGTCTCGGCCGGCGCGTGCTCCCGCACCGCGACCCGAGAAGCGCGGTGGACCAACTGCTCGTACTGCTGGTGCAACCGTTGGGCCAACAGGTGCTCGACCGAAGCCCGGCGGGCGTTGTGCGTGCCCGGCCGGCGCTTGGCCACGCCGACGACGTCGGCCGACATGCCGGTCGTGATCCGCAGCCGGTACGACCCGAAGGCCACGGCGACCTCCGACCGCAGCGGCCGTTGGCGATCGGCCACCGCCCGGGCCATGACCCGGGCCATGCGCACGTCGCCCTTCACCCGAGCGGCCAGCGTGCTCTCGGCGGCACGGGGCCTGATGCCACCGCCGTAGAGGCCGGCCACCGTCGACAAGGTCACGCCGGTCTCGCCGAGCGAAGGCAGCACGTGCTCGATGTAGCGGAGGAACAACGGGTTGGGCCCGACCACGAGCACGCCCTGGCGCTCCAACGGGAAGCGGTAGGTGTAGAGCAGGTACGCGGCTCGGTGGAGGGCGACCGCGGTCTTGCCCGTACCCGGCCCGCCCTGCACCACCAGCACGCCCGGCATGGGGGCGCGGATGATGTCGTCCTGCTCGGCCTGGATCGTGCCGACGATGTCGCGCATGGTGCCCGAGCGCGACCGCTCCAGCGCGGCCAGCAGCGCGCCCTCCCCCGCCAAGGTGGCCTCGTCGGGCAGGTGGTCGAGGTCGAGGAGCTCGTCCTCGATGCCGAGGATCTTGCGGCCGTCGGTGATGAAGTGGCGCCGGCGGGAGAGCCCCATCGAGTGCCGGCCGGTGGCCCGGTAGAAGGGCTCGGCCACCGGGGCCCGCCAGTCGACGATCAGCGGCTCCTGGTCGTCGTCGGAAACCGCCAGGCGCCCGATGTAGAAGCGCTCGCCGGTGGTCCGGTCGACCCGCCCGAAGCACAGCGACTCGTCGCCCAACCTGAGCTGCTCGAGGCGGGCCAGCGACGACCTGACGATGACGTCGCGCTCCTCCCTGGCCTGGTGGGTGCCGCCCCGGCTGTCACCGATGACCTCGTCACGGCGGGCGGCGGCGGCGGCCCGCATGGCGTCCAGCCGTGCGTACGCCCGATCGATGTGGGCCTGCTCGCTCTGGATGTCCGGGTGGGCCGCCATAACGGAGTCTGCAAGGCTATCCCGTCGTGCCCGACTCCGACGACGCCCCTTTCCTCCTGGCCTGCCGGGGCCGGGCCGCGGCCCACGTCCCGGTGTGGTTCATGCGCCAGGCGGGGCGCTCGCTGCCCGAGTACCGGGCCCTCAAGGGCACGACCAACATCCTCGAAGCCATCGCCACGCCCGACCTGGCGGCCGAGATCACCCTCCAGCCGGTGCGCCGCTACGGGGTCGACGCCGCCATCCTCTACTCCGACATCGTCGTGCCCGTCCACGCCATCGGCTTCGGCGTCGACATCAAGGCCGGCGTCGGGCCGGTGGTGGAGCGGCCCTTCCGCACGGCCGCCGACCTCGACCGGCTCCGGCCCCTGGAGCCCGAGGCCGACGTGCCCTACGTCCTCGAGACGGTGCGCATCCTGGCCAAGGAGCTCACGGTGCCGCTGATCGGGTTCGCCGGGGCGCCGTTCACGGTGGCGTCGTATCTGTTGGAGGGGCGGCCGTCGCGCGACTACGTCGAGACCCGCCGCCTGCTGTGGCGCGACCGGCCTCTCTTCCTCGCGCTGCTCGACCGCCTGGCCGACATCGCCCTGGCCTCGTTGCGCAGCCAGGTCGAGGCCGGGGCGTCGGCGGTACAGCTCTTCGACTCGTGGGCCGGCGCCCTCGACCACGACGACTACTGCTCGGCGGTGCTGCCCTCGGTGGCCAAGATCTTCGCCGGCCTGGCCGACCTCGGCGTGCCCCGCATCGCTTCCGGTGTCGGCACCGCCGAGCTGCTGACGGCGTGGGCTTCTGCCGGGGCCGACGTGGTGAGCGTCGACTCGTCGATCACGTTGGCCGAGGCCCGCCGCCGGGTCGGCGAGGGCGTGGCCGTGCAGGGCAACCTCGACCCGTGGGCGGTGGCGCTGGCCGATTGGCCGGTCCTCGAGGCCAAGACCCGTGCGGTGCTCGACTCCAACGCCGGCCGGCCAGGCCACGTGTTCAACCTCGGCCACGGCGTGCGCCCGGAAACCGACCCCGACGTGTTACAGCGCATCGTCGACCTCGTCCACACGGAGGGGCATGGCTGAGCGGGGCGTGTTGTTGATGGCCTACGGCTCGCCCGAGCGGGCCGAAGACCTCGAGGCGTATTACACCGACATACGGCGTGGGCGACCGCCGACGGCCGAGCAGTTGGCCGACCTGCGCCGCCGCTACGACGCCATCGGCGGCCTGTCGCCGTTGGCCGCCCGCACCCGCGCGCAAGCCGCAGGGTTGCAGCGCGTGCTCGGCGACGGGTGGGTCGTCGAGCTCGGCTTGAAGCACGCGTCGCCCTCGATCGAGGACGGCGCAGCCGCGTTGCAGGCCGCGGGTGTAAGCAAGGTGGTGTCGCTCGTGCTCGCGCCCCACTACTCGGCGTTGTCGATCGGGCAGTACCTCGAACGGGCCGGTGGTCGTGGCATCGAGGCGTGGTACGACGAGCCCGCGCTGATCGTGTTGCTGGCGTCGCGGGTGAGCGACGCGATGGCGCGCCTCGGCGATGCCAAGCGGGTCGAGGTGTTGGTGACCGCGCACTCGCTGCCGCAGCGTGCCTTGACCATCGACGACCCGACATACGAAGCCCAGTTGCGACGCACCGGCGAGCTGGTGGCCGAGGCCGCCGGGCTCGACTCGTGGCGCATCGCGTGGCAGAGCGCGGGGCGCACGCCGGAACCGTGGATCGGGCCCGACATCCTCGACGTCATACGCGGCCTGCCGGCCGAGGGCTACGACGCCGTGGTCGTGTGCCCGGCGGGCTTCACGTCCGACCACCTCGAAGTGTTGTATGACGTCGACGTCGAGGCCCGCAAGGTCGCGGGCGAGGTCGGCCTCGCGCTGGAGCGGACGGCGTCGCTGAACGACGACCCCGCGTTCCTCGCGCTGCTCGCCGACCTCGTCACCCGATGACCACCGCGGTCGTCGTCGGCGGCGGCATCAGCGGATTGGCCGGCGCCCTCGCGCTCAGCGACGCCGGCGACGACGTCATCGTCCTCGAGAGCAGCGACCGCTTCGGCGGCAAGATCCGCACCACGCCGTTCCTCGGCCGGCCCGTCGACGAGGGCGCCGACGCCTTCCTCGCCCGCGTGCCCCACGCCGTCGAGCTCAGCCGCCGCCTCGGCCTGGGCGACGACCTCGTCAGCCCCGCCACCGGGCAAGCGTCGCTGTGGCTCGACGGCGTCCTCAAGCCCATCCCCGCCGGCCTCGTGCTCGGCGTGCCCGCCGAGTTCGGGCCCCTGGCCGAGAGCGGCATCCTGTCGGCCGAAGGGCTGGCCCGGGCCATGGAGGAGCCGGGGCTGCCGGGGACGCCGGTGACCGACGACGTCACCATCGGCGACCTCATCCGCCGCCGTTACGGGCCCGAGGTCCACGAACGGCTGGTCGACCCATTGCTCGGCGGCATCAACGCCGGCCGCACCGAAGCCCTCAGCCTCGACGTCGGCGCGGCCCAGCTCGCGGCCGTCGCCCGCACGTCGGCCAGCCTCACCGAGGGCCTGCGGGCCCAGCGCCGAGCCAACCCACCCGACCCGTCGGCGCCCGTCTTCTACGCGCCGAGGCTGGGCATGGCCTCGTTGGTGGACGCCCTCGTCGACGCCCTCGGGCGGGCCGGCGCGCAATTGCGCACCGCGGCCGCGGTCGCCTCGATCGAACCCGGCTACACGGTCACGACCATCGACGGCGAAGTCGTCGCCGCTGACCGCGTGCTGGTGGCCGCGCCGGCGTTCGTGGCCGCGCCCCTGCTCGCTCCGCTGAGCCCGACGGCCGCGGCCGCGCTGGCCTCGGTGGCCTACGCCTCGGTCACGTTGGTGACCCTCGCCTACCCGACGGAATCGGTGTCGCGCCCGATCGCCGGCAGCGGCTTCCTCGTGCCGAGAACCGAAGGGCGCCTGCTGACCGCGGGCTCGGTCTTCTCCAACAAATGGCCCCACCTGGCCGAGCCCGACGTCGTCACGGTGCGGGCGTCGGTGGGCCGGCACGGCGACGACCGCTCGCTCGATTGGGACGACGACACCTTGGTCGAGCGGGTACACGCCGAATTGGCCGAGGTTCTGGGTGTTTCGTCACGACCGGCGGCGACCCGGGTGTCGCGCTGGCCGGCGTCGTTCCCGCAGTTCCCGGCCGGCCACCTCCACCACGTCGCCGCCGTCGAGGCCGCGCTGGCCGACGATGCCCCTGGCCTGACGCTCGCCGGCGCCTACCTCAGGGGTGTCGGCATCCCCGCCTGCATCGGCGGGGCCCAGGCGGCCGCCGACCGCCTGCACCGGACCTGAGACAAAAGGATGTCCCCGCAGGGCGGCCGGCGGGTTGCCGTCCTGCTGGGGACGGGGATCGTCTACCCGCCCTGGGTGCGGCTAAAACCGACCGGTGAGGAGCAGGACCAGGAGCACGATGAGGAGGATGCCGCCGAGCCCGATCCCCGGGCCGCGATAGGCGCCACCGCCGTACCCGAAACCGCCACCGAAGGCCAGGACGATGAGAACGATCAAGAGGATCAGCAACATGCCGGCACGTGTTCCCGCGCCAAGAACGGCGGAAACCCGCTGAGCGCGGAACCGTTCCCCGAGCACCTGGTGCCGATGTTCGCCACCGCCTCGACCGGGCTGCCCGCCGACGACGACGGTTGGGCTTTCGAGCTCAAGTGGGACGGCGTGCGGGCCATTGCGTACCTGCCGGGGGACGGCACCATCCACCTCGAGAGCCGCAACCTCAACGACGTGACCGCGCGCTACCCCGAGGTCCACGGCCTGGCCGGCGCCTGGCCTGGCCACGCCCTCGTCCTCGACGGTGAGGTCGTCGCCTTCGACGACGAGGGCAAGCCGAGCTTCAGCGCGCTGCAGACGCGTATGCACCTGGCCAACGAGCGCGAGGTGGCGGCGCGTTCGGGGTCGCAACCGGTGGCTTATCTGATCTTCGACGTCCTCCACCTCGACGGCCAATCGACGCGGCACCTCCCGTGGGTCGAGCGGCGGCTCGTCCTCGACCGCCTCGAGCTGTCCGGGCCTTCGTGGCAGACGCCCGTGGCCCACCTCGGCGGCGGGCCCGACGTGCTGGCCGCGAGCAAGGCCGGCGGCCTCGAAGGCGTGGTGGCCAAGCGGATGTCGTCGCTCTACCTCGCGGGGCGGCGGACGAAGGACTGGCTCAAGGTCAAGAACACGTGCCGGCAGGAGGTCGTGATCGGTGGGTGGTTGCCGGGCGCGGGCAACCGCGCCGGCCGGATCGGCGCGCTGTTGATCGGCTACTACGACGACGACGAGCCGGCGGCGTTGCGCTTCGCCGGCAAGGTCGGCACCGGGTTCACCGGCGCCGAGCTCGACCGGCTGGCGGCGTTGTTCGAACCGTTGACGGGGCTGGCGAGCCCGTTCGCCGACAAGGTCCCGTTCCGCGAATCCGTCTTCCTCGAACCCTCGCTCGTGGCCGAGGTCGAGTTCACCGAATGGACCCATACCGGGACATTGCGCCATCCGTCGTACAAGGGTCTGCGGGACGACAAACCGGCGTCGGCGGTGCGGCGCGAGGTGTGCTGACTAGACCGTAAGGCGATTTCGACACGGCCTCCGCCGCGGCCGAAATGGCTCAGGTGGGCCGTTGTCCGATCAGCGCGCACGGAACGACAATCACTCCGATGGAGCCAAAGCGCGACGAATTGCTGGCGGAGCTGTTCGGGAGTGGAGGCGTGCCGCCAATGTTGGCGGGCCGGCTCCTGCGGACCCGAGAGGTGGCGCAGCTCTTCCAGGTGTCGGAGCGCACGGTGGCCGAATGGGCGCGACGGGGTCGGATCCCCTCCGTGCGGACGCCCGGCGGCCACCGGCTCTATCCCGCCGACCAGGTGCGCCGGCTGCTGGTGGCCAGCGAGTCGGGGGACGCCGGCGATCAGGGCTCGGTGACGTCCGAAGTGGCGAACGGGAAGACCGAGACCACCGGCAGGTAAGGGTCTGGGCCGGCTCCGGTCCAGTCGTAGCCGCGGACCTGGGCCTCGCTGCGGCGGCCGAAGCCGAGGCGGAAGAGCTCGAACGTCTCGGTGTTGAGGGTGGCCTCGGGGTCGCCGTCGCCCAGGAGCCATTCGTCGGTGCCGGCGTTGATCCGCAATGCCGGCAGCTCCCGCTTGCGGATGCGGCCACCGATGAAACCGGTCACCTGTTGGGCGACCCAGTCGATCTCCTCGAGGCCGCGGTTGCCGGGTTTGTCGACGGCGCCGCGGATGTCCCACTCGTGGGTGAGGATGTCGAAGGCGAGCTGCGGTATCGGGAGGTCGGCTTCGAGGGCGGGCGCGACCTCGTTCCATTCGTCGAGGAGCTGGGCGAGCGAATGGCCCTTGCGATCGGCCACCTGCTTGGCCGTCCACGGCTCGGTGGCCGCCCCTTCGAGCACGCCGTTCTTGACGTCGGTGGCCGCACCGGCCAGGTGGGCGACGAGGTCGCGTACCCGCCACAGCGGCGTGGCCGGCACCAGGGTGTCGAGCTCCTCCTCGGTCAGCGACTGCACCAGCTCGGTGATCCGTTGTCGTGCCGGTTGGTAGACGTCCCCCGCTTCCATGCTCGGACGCTAGCCCTCGCTCGGCAAGGATGACCCGATGCGTCGTGGCGCCGTCGCCGTCCCTGCCGTGGTGGCCGGCGCGGTCGCGGCGCTCTCGGTGCCTCCGTGGGGTTGGTGGTTCCTCGCCTTCCCCGCCGTGGGTGGGCTGGCGTGGTTGCTCGGCCGGTTGCCCCGTGCCCGGACCCGGGCCTTGGCCGGCCTGCTCTTCGGTTTCGGGTTGTTCGGGCCGACGCTGTTCTGGATCAGCGAGTTCCACGCCGTCGGGTACGTGTTGCTGTTGCTGTTGGAAGGCTCGTTCCTGGCCGGGGCGTGCGCGCTGACGCCGCCGCGGTATGCCGCGGTCGTGCTGCCGGCGACGTTGGTGCTGGCCGAGGTGTGTCGGGGCTCGGCGCCGTTCGGCGGCCTGCCCATGGGCGGCATGG